>JAKUTI010000026.1:0-10510 GCA_022448765.1 Pseudomonadales bacterium | reverse complement strand
GAGCTGATGGTTCGCTGTGCGTTGATGCGCCACCGGGTCTGCTTATGGACGAGGTTCGCTCGATTGTTATGGATCATTCACGATGGGTTCGGTACCGCTCCGAACGGGCCGTGAGCGAAATTCCTTATTGGTACCCTGAGGAGTATCTCTCCGGTTCGATAATTCAATTCGAAGGCGCGACCAAAGAACTGGATTTTTGTCGAGACGGTGGCGGTTATGTTGAGGACCGCGGCCCGATACTGAGGATCCATCTTGGCGACGGTGATGAACCCAAAGCGGCCGTTTGGAACTGGTATCGGCGACAAGCGGATACCGTGTTGTCCTCCGCAATGGACGAGGCCACATCGCGGGTTCCATGGGTTGCCCGGGTGCCGGAATGGAGACACTCATTCATGCGATCGCAGTGGGGCAGTTGTTCTGCATCAGGTCGGATATCGCTCAACACGCACTTGGTTAAACTTGCCAGAGAACTAACGTCTTATGTCATCACCCATGAGCTTTGTCACTTGGTTGAACTTAACCATGGTCCGGGTTTCAACGCGCTGATGGATCAACACGTTCCGGGTTGGCGTCGGCATCGAGAATCGATCAACCGGTATACCGGCATGTTATCTGAGGAGAAACCCGAACGCGGCTGGATTCGATAGCCATTCCTGGGACGGTTTGCGTTGAGGAGAGTGCTGACGATTCATGCCGAGATGTTCCATGGACGAATCCTTTTTGATCCGATGCTATTCACATCGAGGCGTCGTTAGAATCGGCTCCGAATCTTCTGGAAACACCTTGGTGCCGCGCTAACGTGAGTGCCGAATTGAAGTTAACCAGCATCTAAATGGATCGCGAGAGATAGTGGTTGGACGCTAGAGAACTTTAGGATGTAGCGGAGGGCTCCCTTTTCTCGTTGATCAAGAGATCAAGCGCTTCACGATCCAAGTTAATTCGACCTTCCGCTTGATATTGGGCCTGCTCCGCGTGCGTCGCATGAATGGGTTCTGTGTACCGTTTAAGAAATCCGATCTTCCGAAATCGGCTTTCCACGATAAGTTCACCGTTTTCAATCTCCCAATTGAAATCGCCGTATTGACCGATAAAGCTCACGCTGAAAGAGCGACGGTTGCAACAGACTCCGCCGTCGCGAGACCGGCCTGATTTTCGTTCCAAATCTGGAGGTCGACAAGGTTTTCTCCATCCGCCTGATATTTTCGGGCAACCTTTCCGTAGATCGTGTTGGTGTCGCCGACTACATTGGGATGGCGTACTCGCGTGTTCAACGATTTCACGATTGCGTCGTCGCCGCCCCAGTCGGTTGCCATTTGGCATAACCAACAGACGCGTTGAGGCCCCCAGTCAAACTGTCCCGGCATGTTGCGTCTATCTTGAGCGTGCTTTGTATCGTACCTGCCGCCACCACCTAGGTCGGTGGAGTCCTCGGCTTCGAGATAGGCACGGGGACTCCTTCCCGTCCCAACGACGCCATGGGTGAACAGAAAGAGTTCGGTGACGGTGTAGGTTCCCTTATGCAGAGTCGGAAGTTCTTCGTTTTCGGTCACGCTTTCCCACGGCCGTGGCTCGGTCCCACGTCGCGTACGTTCCCATACTAACGGATCGGGAGCTTCTTCAATGATGTTGGTCTTGGTTTCGCGATCATATTCGATGGTTCGTCCACCACCGAGATTCTTGTACCGGGCCATATTGGTGAGTTTGGTTGCTACCAATTCTTGGCGTTGGTTGAAGTATTCCACCATTGCCGTGCAGATGAGAAAGGGCCCGATGCGTTCGCTTTGCTTACGAGTGACGTTGACGATGGATTCCACAGCGTGGATCCGATCGCTGCGCCAAATAGGTCGATGGAAAGTGATCTCACCCCCGGCATAGTTCATCGGAAAGTTAGCCGACGTAAGACGTTGTGGATCGATAGCGCCATTGATCGCGGCGCTGATACCAAGGCTTGCTCCATATATAAACATTGGCGGCGCGGTAATGCCTTTGTAGCGACTTGCCGCCGCGTGACTTTCGTCACGCCATAACGGGTTGTAGTCACCTACGCCGTCACCGAAACGCTGGATATTATCGAGGCTCGCTTCGCGGCTTCCCCGGGATGGCAACGTGACGCCGATGCCTTTGTGGTATTCGTCTTCGAATTCGTCGAGTGTCGTAATCAGATCGGGCACGCAATAAAACCTCCGTGTTAGAGGGGCCATTGTCAGGCACGTTCCGGGCAAGGGTCAAACTTAACGAATCTCCGTAAAATAGATGGCGTATAAGCAATCTAGTTCAACAGTGACGAATGATAAGAATCTAAAGGCGGCGGAGATTCGCCTGCAGCCGGTATCGGTAACCCGAAAGATGGCTGCATCGTTACCGGGCCTACGCGCGCAGGCCGAAGAGCAGGGCCTTCGTATCCATCATCTCGGGGCAGGCTACCCCCATCCTGAGGTCACCGACCCGACATCATTTCTCGAAGCGACCAACCGTTGGTTTGCTCATTTGAGGGACGTTGACGGCGTCAATGACCGAGATTTGATCCCAGAATACTTGCGAGAAATGTACGCGTACACGGACACCCTTGGTCCCCTGAGCCCCCGGAATTCTTTTGCAACGGTGTATGGCGCCGACTGGGGTCTCGCCATGGATCCAGCGCGGCTAATTCCCACCGTCGGGGCGACTGGAGGGATCGCTTTGTTGTGTTCGACGTTTGAACGACCGGGTCAGGCATTAGCGTACATTACCGATGCACCTACTTATGCGGGTTTCTTGGCACGCTCCACACTGAATCAAAATGCGGCCATCTACAGCGTTGATATGGACGCTGAGGGGCCAGACCCTGCTCAATTTCGGGCACAGATCAATCAAGCGCGAGAAGATGGGTATTTTGTGCCGTTTTATTACACCGTACCGGATGGACACAATCCGGCCGGATTTTCTTTTGGTGCAGAACGACGACGCGCATTGTTGAAGATTGCTCAGGATGAGAGGGTGCTAGTGGTGGAAGATGCACCGTATCTATACATTAGCTACGCAGACCCGAGCGAACGACCGATGCCATTTATGACGCTCGATCCGACCCAAACGGTGCATCTCTTTACGGGATCAAAAATTGGATTGCCCGGCCCACGGGTAGGCTTTGCCTACACTGAAGCAGTGGTCGAAATCGCTGATGGCGAAATGGTTGATTTGACGGATTTGCTTCTGACGGAGGCGAGTGCCGACGTGTTATTTCAGAATCCTCACGCGTTGCGCTCGTTCGAAGCCTTACTACGGCAAGACGATGGTTCGATTCGACCGTCTCTGTGGCCGGTGGCGGAAGAGAAATTGGCCATTTACCGAGAGAATCGACGGATTTTGTTGGACGGATTGGAAGACGAACTTGGCCAGTTTCGGGATCGCTTCCATTGGACCGAACCTGAAGCCGGCTTCTTTTCAGTTTTTACCTTCAAGCAAGCGGATGTTGTGACGGACGATGCTTTTATCCAAAAGTTTGTCGAGCGTTACGGCGTGGTGGTCGTGCCGATGTACGATTTTTATCCGGACGACGCGCGTGAGCGTAACGGTCGGGCCGGGCTAAATCAGCTAAGGCTATCCTTCTGTTTTTCGGAGAGTACAGGGCCCTCTCGACGTCTTGAACTGACCGAGGCGGTGAGAGCTTTTGGCCAGGCAGTTAAGGCGGAGTCCGGAATTAGCTAGCGGTGTAGGCGGCCAGCAGAGAGCGATACGGCAGCGGGTCCGGTATCCGCAACTGCGTTCTAACGGCGTTAATGGGCGTACTCAATAGACTCTCAAAATTTATGGCAGGGAGCCAAGCCGCTTGGCGACCATCACGATAGGCGCGCAGCAACGCTCTAAATACGCCGGGACCCATGGCTTGTCTCAGTTTGAATCCACCGACGACGGCGATAAGGAAGATGCCTCGATTCCTAGTTTGGGCGTAGGTAAAGGCCAAGAGACATGCTTCACCGAGTTCGTCCCGACCGTAACCGGTTAAGGTATGCCAGAGATCGTGCGTGTCGCGCAGACGGGCCGCGTATCGGAGCAGATGCGGATGACTGAACGTTTCAGCTTCAGCTGCACTCGCGTCGACCAGGCCTTCTGCCGCGAGCTCTTCGCGCTGCGTGAAGTGATAGTACGTCGAGCCGAATGATCCATTGGGAAGCGCACCGAGCATTGAGCGCTGCTCAAGGGTATCAAGTATGTCGATGTCGTCTCTGAGCACGAGATCGCCGAAATCGGTATCTTGGAAACGACGCAATCCCCTTTCAAGCGAAGGTCCACCGAGGGCTCGAATGACTTCGAAAACCTTAGGTGTATCTTGCGGATTCGCGATTAACGCGCGTAACGCACGCGTGGCTACCATCGGCTGCATCCGCTGTCGTTTCGTTATCCCATCCACATCCGTCTCTCCGTTTAGCTCGCAATCCCGTGCGGTTCAAACGAACACGAGCGAAGACAGTCTAAACCATCACGAGAAATTGAGTGGACTCACCTGCACGCGCTGCGTCGCGGTGCGTCCCGTGTCGATCACCAAGCCGATGCCGCCTTCGGTTAGATCATCGTCTGCGAAGGATAGAATCTGTTTACCGTCGAGGTAACCGTCGAGTTGGTTTCCGCGCACATGCATTTCAAGTTCATAGTTCCTGTAGTTGTCGATCGACATCGGCTTTTCAGCAAGAACCGCGGTGCCATCGAGTTCCCGTGTCAACTGGACGCCGCGGCCTGGTGTAAGAAGTAATGCGTAATAACGTCGCAAGCCCTGCACCCGCGTGGCGATACCGCAACGGGTTACGAGGTGGGGCGTTACGTCAGCCTTCAAGCTGTAATCGCGCCAATCGCGACTGCCATATAGGAGGAGGCCAGTTCCATTGTTCTGGATAAGTCGGAAGCTCTCGGGATACCGGGGGGCATAGCTATCGACGCCGTTCACCCATGCGCGATGCCACATGCTGCCCTTTCTTTTCTGAAGAACCATGTCAGGTGCTCCTTGCCAGTCATACCGGTCGACAAACAGAATTCCTCCGACGGGCGCTGCGACGATTTCTACGCCGGCGGCAGCAATTGGATAACCATCGAGCGAAGGTATTTGCCAAGACAACGTTTTACGCTCGCCCGGCTCGATACTGATTGAACGATCTCGGACGGTTACCGTTCGATTTTCCGGGTCAAACACGTGGATACACAATGCCACGTCGATTGCCTGCTCCACATCCTTTGCGAGGAGCACATCGCTAGAAATGGTTTGACCCGGATTCAAGGTTGGACTGGCCATGAGACCGTAGCCCCGTTGTTCAAAGTAACGCGCTGTCTCTCGAGACTCGACGAAGGTGCCGGTAACGGCTTCCGCAGTTTTGCCGTTGGAGAGAGGGTCGAAGTGGACTGCAAGAGCCCGTTCTCCGCCCGGCAGCTTAAGATTGTTGACCATGCACTCTCGTCCACGAAAACCCTGGACTGACCCAGGATAGGAAAAATGGTAACGCGCTCCCTCCTTGGGGGATTTGAGCTCGGATCCGTTAAGTTTTCGCCCCATGGCAGCAATGCGTCGGGCTTCCGTTGCGGCATCCGAAATACCGCCCCCGCTGTCGGCTGTGGGGACGTAACAGATGTCGGCGACGGGGCCGCGCCAGTCGACCCCTTCATCGAACGCAGCGAGCCCGTTACGAATTCCCAATAGACAGCCAAGATTTCCGGAATTGCAATCGGTGTCCCAACCAGCGGTGTTGACAATTTTTAGGGAGTCTTGGAAATGTCCTTGGCCATGCAGGAGAGACATAACGATTAGCCCATGGTTGGGCACCATGTGGCAGTTGCCCCCGTATTTGTCATAGCCATAACGCTCTTTGATTTTCTGAAAGGAACTTCGCCAGTCGTCACCGTATTGCCCGTGCCATTCGCGTATATCGCCAATCATGCGGTTGATTAGGCTATCGGGTGGTATTAGCGCGACAGCAACGTCGATTAGCTTGTCGATATCGTCTTCAACGAAGGCCTGGGATTCCATCGCCGCGATTACCTGAGCACCATGAAGCGCTTCGCCGTCGTGCGAAACCGAGCCTGCACGTCGCGCAAAATCCGCAGCCAATTCGGGATCGCCAGGGCAGACCATGGCCCATCCGTCGATAAAAATTTGTGCACCGATCTGCTCTGAAACGACCTGGCCGTTAAGAGCCATCGATCCACTGGTGGGTGCATCATGACCCTCCGTGAGCCGTAAATAGGCTGTGTGTTCGGTGGAATTGCCCATGCCACCCCACCAAAGGACTGAACGGTTTTCGATCAGATAATTGAGCCAGGTTTGCCCGATTTGTTTGGGTGTTAGTTGGGGGTCGCAGTGATAATCCGAGAGGGCACGTATGAAGGTAAATGTGCCTGATATGTCGTCATCGGTGACAATCAAAGGGACTCCAACTTTATCGTGAACGTAATACTCGATATCACCTAGAACCTCTTCGATGCGTTCGTTGGGCCAGCCTTCGAATGGCCGTCCAAGATAGACGCCGATGATCTTCCCCAAAACGCCCGCATAAACACGTTCGTCGTAGTCGGACTGCAACATCGCTTTCTCGCTTACTCGTCGAATCGAAGGTAGCCTATTCAAAAACCGTTACAGAAGGAATGAACAATGTCGGACGCCATGCAAGTCGCATACGAAACGCTTCAGGAGAGAATCGAGGAATCGGGTCAACCGTCGGACTGGTTCGAAATCACGCAAGAACGGATTAATGATTTCGCGGACGTTACGCTGGATCATCAATGGATTCACATTGATCCAGATCGGGCTAATGCCGGTCCCTTTGGCACCACCATTGCCCATGGTCATTTAACGTTGTCGATCATGGGTCATCTGCCGCGCGCCGTGGAAGAAACTGGGCCGCGGCTCGAAGGGCAGAAGTTGATGATTAATTATGGGTTTGACAAGGTGAGGTTTCCGTCACCGGTACCTGTAGGTGCTCGGGTCAGGACGACCAGTACGCTTAAGCGTGTGGAAATTAAAGGGGGAATGATCGAGACCATGAACGAGATCGTGGTCGAGGTCGAAGGTCAAGACAAGCCCTGTTGTGTTGCCGAGAGCCTAGGTCGCCTCGTGTTTTAAGAGCTCGGGGGCTACGACCGCCAATGGTAACGAAAGGTCAATCCATACCTACGGGGTTCGCCTAGCTGAGTAAAGGGACGTGCGGTGTAGTAATCGCGTGGGTCATTGCCGAAATAATAACCACGGACAAAATAGTCTTTATCGGTGAGATTTCGGCCCCAAAGTGATAACGACCAGTGATCGGTTTCGTATCCGATTTTGAGATGGGCCAAATGGTAGGGGTCAGATTTTTCGGCGTGACTGTCCGAAAAGAAGAACTCGTCGCGACCTTCGAGCGTGCCGGCGATGAATAAGCCTTGGGTGGTGGTAAATTCTATACCGGCACTGTACTGATACCTCGGTGCATGTGCCTGCTCGCGGCCGCTGTAGTTTTCGCCGACGGCGTTGACGAAATCGAGATATTTGGTCCGAAGTGTCCCCAGACTTGCAAATACCCGAACCTGATCGACGAGTTGAGTCGACACTTCAAGCTCAAGGCCGACGTTGGATCCTTCGGCGGCGTTGCCAATGTAATCGATGAATTCAGCGCTGCCATCACCACGAACTCTTGTCAGCGAGCTAGCAATTTGCACGTCGTAACGATCCATTCGAAAGATTGAGGCTCGGATAAACGAAGCGTCATCCGGCCAAAAACGCGTAAGACCGATCTCTATGTTCATTAGGCCTTCCGGTTCGTAGCGTCGCAAATCCGCGTCGAGTGTTCCGTCGGTGTTGAAGCCGCCTGCCTTGTATCCTCGGGACAGCGAAGCATAGACTCGTGTTGACTCGTCCCATTGATAGTCGACGGCTAATCGACCGCCAACCATATTGTTGCTAGGGTTGAATTGAACGTATTTCGAATCCCCGTAACTGCTCTCGTGATGCTCCGAGCGCAGGCCAAGCGTGAGTCGAAAGTCGCGACCAAGATCACTTCGCGTTTCGCCAAAGACGGCAATGCGACGTACAGAAAATGAGCTTTGGTAGGGAGCGGGGAGGTAGGTGTACTCTCGGCGCAGATCGACATCCTGATCTAATAAGTACGCCCCAAGACTCCACTCGGTCGTCTCTTGAAAAATTCGGTACGACGGGTCCGATACGAACCGTAACTCACCGGTGGAAGTAGTCCGTTTACGAAGGTAACGATCGGTGGAACTGTACTCCCATGGATCGAACCCAACGTGGGTCCAATCTTCGTCGTAACCGTAATCGATGTCCGAATTAGCTCCACCCACGCGTCCGACAAGATCAAACTGACGACTCCCGGTCCAACGCAATTCGACACCACCGAATAGCGCTGTGTGCCGGTCGTTTCCGGGTTGATCGGAGCGCGTAATCCGATCGTTGTCTAACGAAAAAGCGTCGTAGCCGTTATCAATCTTGATGAGACCGGCGATAAGATTCAGCTGGGTCGATTCCGATAGATCGGTGTCGAACTTCGCCCGGAGCGTGAGTTCATCGTGGTCATTGGTGTCATTCCGATCAAGGTGGTCGTTATGTATGAAACCGTCATCTGAATATTTCTCGATAGCGATCCGGAATCGAGAACGCTCAGTTAGGGGGTTGGAGATGACCCCGCCGAGTCCAACCATGCCGTAATTCCCTGCCGTCAGTTTCACGTTGGACTCAAATGTGTGTGTGGGCGGATTGGTGACTATGTTGATTAATCCCGCGAGAGCGTTGGCGCCGTATAGGGTGCCTTGGGGACCACGTAAAATTTCGACTTGCTGGATATCGAAAAGCGTCGCTGCAGTCGCAGCGCCACTAAAGTCGATACCATCGACGAGCACCCCGACTGACGAGTTGAGCGGCTCGGCAAACTGGCCTCGTTCTCCGATGCCACGTATTTGAATAAAGCGCGCTCTGGAACTTCCGGCGGAAAGATTCACGTTGGGGCTGGTGGCAACGATTTCTTCGAGATGCTGCGCTTCTCTTTGCGTGATGACCCTTTCGGCTAGCACAGTCACACTGGAGGGAACATTCTCAAGCGCGGTATCTCGCAATTGCGCGGTTACGACGATCTCCGGAATTTCGTCGGCCACAAGTGCGTTGGTACACCCGGTAAAAGCAAGAAGTGCAAGGCCAAAGGGTTTCATGAATATCCTCCAGGGCCGGAGGACGCAGGACCCTATTCCTCCGCCGGCATCATCCGGGTCAGGTTCAAAGGGTCCGTGATCGCCACGTCTCAGGCTTTATAGCCACCCCTTAGGTAGGAAGGCATGTTCGACTCTTGTGGAATCGATTTCAAGTAGTCGCTAGGACATTGGCAAGATTTGCGTTATGTGCTTTCCACCGGACCAGATCGCTCGTTTTCGGCAATCTGGGCTTGTACTTCGCTGACTTTCTCTTCCGTCAATGGATACATCCACAGAAGTGGCATACCGACGAACTTGAATAGAGCCGGAATCACCGAGTAGACGCACGCGAGCATGAACAATGTATAGGTACTGTTGATCCCGCTCTTGGGATCCGCATGTTCGTCAAATCCCCACCAGACGACGAGACTGAGACCGATGGTGATGCCGAATGCGTAGGACCATTTTTGCACCATGGACCAGATGGAGAAGTATGCACCGGCTTGCCGTTTTCCGGTTTGGCTAGTATCGACATCGATAACGTCGGCTAGCATTGCGGCTGGTAATGCCGACAGCGCCCCAATTGCAGAACCTTTCAAACACATGACCACAAGGAACCACGCATGTTTACCGGTATCGATGCCTTCAAAATATTCCATGTAGGTTTGGTACGTGGCCGAGGGTAGAAACGCGAGCAGACTTTCAAGACGGAAGGCCGTAAACCAATCGTTGTCGATCCACGTGATTAATGGGATGAACGAAGACCATAATGCGTACCAACCGATGGCCCACATGGTTGCCTTGTGTTTGCCGATTCTTCGCGACAGCTTCATCCAGAGCGGAATTGCCGCCATTTGGCAGACGAAATAGGGCGCGAGGTAATACCCGTAAAGCTCTTCGACAACGAGCACGTGTTTGACGAAAAATACCGATAGGCTGTTGGTCATTGCCGAACCTATCGCGGACGTTGCAAAAATAATCAACAGGTACACGTACCCTCGGTTGGTCACGACGTAACGCAAACTCTCGCGGAGCGTGATGCGTTCTTTCTTGGTCTCGTAGACGGGGTACTCGGGGACCGCGAGGAGCGTAATCGCGGTGGTGAGGGGCATGAATATGCAAAGACCAATGATCAATACCGTCACGGCATCGATTGGTTTGGTGTCCAATCCCACAAAAATCACTAGGACGACGGGAGTGAACGCTGAAATGAGCGCCCCGCCGACGCCAAAAAATTCTCGCCAAACCCTGATGAGCGAGCGTTCGTGGTAATTGCTGGAAAGTTCCGCACCCCAGGCGGAAAAGGGTAGATCCTTGATGGTCGAGCCCAGGAAGGTGAATACCAGCATGACGAACATCCACGCATAGCCGTTGGAGA
>JAKUTI010000259.1 GCA_022448765.1 Pseudomonadales bacterium | reverse complement strand
TCTGGTTCTCGCCGACACTGCATTGGGATGACACGGGAAATCGTTATGAAACCATTCTCAAAGTGCTTCGCTGGTCTGTGGTTCTTGGTTGGCCTCTTCTTTATTATTGGATTTCCCATTTCGGCAACGGCGCAGGTGAATACCCGTGACATCCCACTGACGGCCCAGCCGCAGCAGCGTTTTAATATTGGACAGGACCTGCAACCAATTTATGAAGGTTGGGTCCGCAATGAAGACGGTACGTTTACGTTCCACATGGGGTATCTCAATCGAAACTACGAAGAGCAGCCGTATGTTCCGGTTGGACCTAATAACTTCCTTTCACCCGGTCCGCCGGACCAAGGTCAGCCGACTTACTTCTATCCGCGGACACAGCGTTATCAGTTCAGTGTGACGGTTCCGGCTGATTGGGGGCCGACGAAAGAGCTCGTCTGGCAACTGACTCACAACGGTAGCACGCAGTATTTGTATGCATGGCTTCAACCCGAATGGGAGATTGACCGCAAGAACATCACGTCGATTTTGAATCTCCAGCGAGGTCGAAGTAATGATGTTTTGTACGCTGATTCTCCGTCAGTGGTTACGATCGATCCAGTTCAACCGGTTACGTTGCCAAACACGTTGACGCTGACGGCGCGAGTTGCTGACGACGGCCTTCCGGAAGACCTTCCGGAGCGGCAGCCTCGCCGTCTAGACCCGACACTGCAGCGGCCCGATGGTGCACCTGACATCCCCGACAACATCATCACTTATTCAAAACCGATGCCGCCGAGAAATGGCCTCGCTGTTCAATGGATACTCTACAGAGGGCCAGCCGAAGTCACGTTTGACTCCGATGAATATGATGCGTGGGAGCAAGGAGATGAAGGTGATGGAAAAACGGCGGCTGTGTTTTCGACAACCGCGACTTTCACCGAACCCGGTTCTTACGTGTTACGGGCTGTCGTTAGTGACGGCATGCTGTTGACACCGGCGGATATTGAAGTAACGGTCACTGGGGCGAACTAATTCCGCTTATTTTTTGATTTCTGTTTTGCAGACGGCAACGTCTGCCGCAAATGTTCTGTGGACCGTGCGATCAGGTAAATAGCGATACCAAGCAGCGTGCCGCCTATCGGAACGAGGACGATGCCTAATCCTGGGTCTCCGCTGTAGAAGAACATTCCGCCAAGAAAGAATCCCCCAGGTAGCAAAAAGCTGGCTCCCACGAGACTCCAGGACGAAAGTCGAAGGTTGCGAGTGCCGAGTTCCGGCATGACGCGAAGGCATACGCCAAAAAGTACATGCACAAGACTTAAAAGCGACCCGTGAGCGTGCGCCAGTGTCCACATAAACCTTCGTGTTTCGTTAGACACATCCAAATAGGCTCTAATCTTGAAGCCGTGTAGTATCTCGAGCCCGAACCCAAGCGTGAGGAACACTAGCAGGGCCCACCAGCCGAAGCGGATGTGTTTTCTCGAGTAGCCTATAGTTTCGTCGTTGTTGTTAGGCACAATGTGTCACATGCAGACTGGGGTTCTAGTTACTCTGGCACGTTTACTCTCGTAAGAAGAGACGCCGATTGTCTCTCAGATCGAATAGTCGCCGCATCACGTCGGTTTGGAGATCGCCGTTCGCATCAATCAAGAGTTCTGCTTCTTGGCGCTGTTCGGCCGCAACACTGGCACGCCAGGCCTGAATGAGCGGCACGACCTTGTCGACTCGTTCTGTTTGTTGAGCGAGGTAGTCGTAGTCGAATTCTTCATAACCAGGCAGACTGCGCAGCGAGCGATATGCGATGTACCGAACTGCCTCGTATGGGTCGTTCAGAAGTTCTGAAAGATGGGGAACCATCCAACTCGTTCCTGATGTTTCCTGTGCGGGTTTCCAGCCAAGACTCCAAGCGGTCAGTGCACGAATTCCCGCGTCACCTTTAAGTATCCATAGCAGCGACGCCGCAACACGGGCTTCGTCCTCAGTTAACCTCTGGGGTTGCTGCCCATACCAAGCATTCAGAGCCTCACCCGTCCACGCCAGTGTTTTGTCGAGGTGACATAGGTTGCAGGCATTGGGGCGCCCTGTCGTTATGCTTTCATCAACGGAAGGACTGCTGACTGTGTGACTGCGGACTGCTTTCAACAAGCCGTAGGATGTGTACGGCATGTGGCAGTTGTAGCAGGCACTTCCTGCAGAATCCACTTCGTGATTTGTGTGTTGGCTCAGATTGGGCGCAACGGTTTCGTGACATTGGAGGCAAGCCTCGTTTCCTTCCCGGTTAGACGCAACCTGATGAGTTTTCGCCCAAGTCTCAATTGTCCGGTTGTCGAGGGGTGATTTGTGCATCGTGTGACAGGAAAAGCAACTCAATGTTTCTTGGGGTTCGGTTGCATCGCGAAAACAAGGAGAATCAATCAAGCCGTTGTACTCGCGTCCAGAGACCCGAACCATCCCATCGCTCCAAAAGGACCCTCGAACAAAATCTGGGTCCTGTTCGACAAAGGTTCTGAGAGTTGTACTGTTGGGGGCACCCATCGGCTGTGCGATAAATCTGGTATCGGTGAGTTCGTCACCGGGTCGATAAGGGAATCCGTCGTTGTTGGCTATACGTTCGTCTTCTAAGTCATAGAATTCCCAGATGCTGTGACATTGCCCGCAGACCTGAGATGACGCTTGAGGGTTCAGTAAAGCGGGTTGAATCATTAAACTGTCCTCTTTGCCAGTAATGTGGCTCAGGTATCGCTGAACTGGATTGCGATTGGCTTGCACATGTTCTTCGCCCGGCCCGTGACAGGCTTCGCATGCGATGCCGAATTCCGCCGTCGTAGTATCTACGACCTGTTGGCTAATCGCTTCCGACCGGAACGGGGTATCGAACTGGGTTTTCGGCGCTGTCGTATGGCATGCCACACAGATTGCGTTCCAGTGACCGTCAAATGTTGCTACCGACTGATCGGGAGGGTGGAGTAACACCGCACTGCGAGGAACCCATCGGCGATCATCTAGCAGGAACACTCCTGGCAAGATATTCAGGCTTCGGTCATGCCCGGTGGCATACCAATAGATTTGTTGGTGGTGCGAGCCGGTAATCATGACGACTTGGCGCGTGATTCTTGGCCGCTCGCTACTAGGTCCTTCCCACCCAGGGTCGTCAAATTCCGCCCAAAATTCAGTGCCGCGACGTTCGAGGCGCATAGCTCGACCCGGTACTTCAGATACGGTCACATCAT
>JAKUTI010000258.1 GCA_022448765.1 Pseudomonadales bacterium | reverse complement strand
CGCTCTGCGACTGCGTCATCAACGCACCGGAGCCGCCCCAGAAACCATTTCCGATAATCGTTGGCCACCTGCGGATTTCTCTTTTCTTCAGGTTCCAGTTGCGTATAACGAAGCACCAGCGTCTGTGGGAACGTTAACGTAGCATCGCTTCGATGCAACCAATTTAGATAAGCGCCGTAGTCGGGCTCTTCCTTAGATACGGCAAGATCCGTCGGGCCGTAGACATCCACAAGGTATTGGCTGATACCCGCGGATTCCGTCATGACCACGTTGCCGTCGACCAGACAGGGGACGGTGCCGAGCGAATTGACTTGAAGATATTCCTTTGCCAAGTAACGCGGTGGAAATGGCAGCGTGATGAGTTCGTAATCAAGCCCCATTTCTTCTAACGTCCACAGCGGGCGCATCGAGCGAGCACGCTCGCAGTGATAAAGTTGTAGTGTCACGTTGCCTCCTCATGCATCGTTCGAATCGCAAGGGGCTTCTCTAGCTGGAAGCTTTCTTGCGTCGTCGAACCTGGATGCTTCCTCTAAGCAGAACTCGCTCGTGAAAGGGCGTCGCCTTCTCTCCAAGGAGAGATCTGTCCTTCATAAACGCTTGGACCGTTCCTAAAGTGTGCGGCTTCTTCGAACGTCTCAACAAACGGCATATCATTTGGGTAGCACGCTTCGTCCCTTGGAAGCGGCCCCGCTTTTGAAACATGCCCGCGCAGCGGATGCCCTACCACCTCTTCAGCGATGCAGGCGGCCTCGATAACTTTGTCGAGGTTGTAGCCCGTTTCTACTCCCATCTCGTGGCAGAGGTGTACGAAATCCTCTGTAGGAACGTGTCCAGCCGCGCGACCGTTACCACAGTATGGACAACCACCCATACCACCAAGTGACGTGTCAAATTCCGTTGCCCCAAGCATCAGAGCCTCGTAGTAGCTTGCGATCGTTGCTCCTCGCGTATTGTGTAAGTGCATGTGATAGGTCTCGACGCCAGGATACTTGTCCCGGATAGCCGTAATGGTTTCGCGCACCGAGAGCGGCATGTTCCATCCCATCGCGTCGAGGAAGGAAACACGATCGACCTTGATACCGGCATCCGCCCACTTACTCATCATGAGGTCGATAAGCTCCATTCGTGTTTCAAGCGAAAACGGCCCTTCAAAGTTGGAACCAAACGGATTACCCACGGCGATTGAGCCTGCTTCAGCACCCGCTTCCTTTGCCGAGGCGACCGACGCGTCCATGGCCGCGATTTGCTCTGCTTGGGTGCGGTTGTAATTACGTCGTGCAAAGGTGTCGCAGAGTTCGACGTGGGTACCAAATTTGCGACCTCGTACGTTGATTTTTGGGAAATAACCGTCGGCTCGGTCGAACCCGCGCTTGTTGAACACGGCGGCGGTGTAGTTGATTCCCGGCTTTGGAACGAATGCATCGGCGATTTCATCGATACACGCCATTGACGGTGTCCACTTCGGATGCGCGAAGGAGCCGATGGAAATGCTTTTCGCGCCCATTTCGCCAATGGCGTCGAGGAGTCTCAGTTTTTCGGATACGGGAATGTCCGGGCTTTCAATTTGAAGTCCCTCACGCATCGTGTCGTCAAGAATGTTGACGGACTTCGGTAGCAAGTTGCTCATGTCGTTCGTGTTCCCCAAGTGTCGTAGCCCCTTATTTAGCAAGCCCGAGACTGTTTTAGCAAGCACGTGTATAGGTGAGCGTTGAAGCGGGTAGGGTACAGTCATGGTCGAGTTGGATATGCTCATCGGACGTTTCGTTCGAAAGCTCGAGCGCGAACAGCGCGAAGGGGGGGTGTCGTGAACGCAGTTGAAATCATGCTAGGCAAGGCCGAATCGTTGTCGGCAGTCCTTGAGGCCCGAGCACTTGTTGCTGAGCATGCCGGAAAAATTCCCGAAGAGACGATTCGTGAGCTTTCGGCAGAAGGCCTGTTCGACCTCGTTAAGCCCTCCGCGGCTGGTGGTAAGGAACTGAACGCGACGGCCGTACTAAAGGTGTGTGCAGCGCTAGGTAGAGGCTGTGCTTCAACCGGTTGGGTTGGATGCGTATACAACGTTCACCACTGGGTCGCGGCAATGTACCCCGACGAGGCACAGCGCGATTATTTCGGACAAGAGGATGTTTTATCTTCGGCGTCGTTTGCGCCGTCGGGGACCGCGGTTGCTACCGAGGGAGGCTACAGCGCCACTGGTCGTTGGTCGTTTGCTTCCGGAGTCGATTATGCGGATTGGTGTTTCTTGACCGCTCGAGTCGATGACCCGGGCGACGGCAGGCCCCCGGGACCCTACTTTCTAATGGTTCCCGCGTCGGACTTTCTCATTGATCACGATTCATGGCAGGTGTCCGGACTTCGAGCGACAGGAAGCAAAGATGTTGTGATGAACGAGACATTTGTTCCGACGCATAGAGCTTGTTTCCTGCCATCTCTTTTGTCGGGAAACAGTCCGGGTTCAAGAATTCATCAACGACCCCTGTTCCAGGTGCCGGGGCATCCGTTTTTGGTTGCGGTATTGGTCTCGCCAGTCCTTGGCGCGGTCGAGCGGGGCGTCGAATTGTTTCGTGGTGGTATCGCTAAACGGCGATTATCGATGACGGGTCGACGGCAGGTCGAACAACCCGAGGCGAAGATAGCGCTCGCCGAAGCCGACGCGCGCGTGACAGCCGCCCGAATTCTTTTGGAGAGCACATTTACGGACATCGATGGGCTTGTGCCCGAGACGCCGTCGATAAAACTAGCGAAAATTCCGCGGGACGCGGCGTTTGCGATGCAACTCCTAGTCCGAGCGATTGATATAGTGTTTGAAAATCTCGGGGGTGCGGCGTTGCAAGAAACCAATCCAATCCAGCGGATATGGCGTGACGTCCACGCGGCGAAGGCGCATGCGGCTCTCAATTGGAATACCCAGGCTCTTGCGTGGGGTGAGCTGAGTCTGGACGATGCGAATTAACTAGCGCGGATCTTTTTTTCGGATTCGAAAGGGACATGTTATGACGACAACGGGAAATGGAACCTCGGTGGGTCCGCTCATTGATGCGGACGGTCATGTGTTAGAACCGGCAGATACGTGGAAGAAATACATCGATCCCAAATTCCGAGACCGAGCGATTCGGATCGAATTAGATGCAGATGGCCGCGAACGGTTAATGTTTGACAATGAACCCTTCGAGTTTCTGAAGGGCAATCTCGGTGGGCTTGGGGGCATTG
>JAKUTI010000257.1 GCA_022448765.1 Pseudomonadales bacterium | reverse complement strand
TGCGACAAAAAAACTTCCCACGTAAACAACGCGGTACGGCATCACCGACTTGGCCCCGAAGAGATAGGTCATGGCACGATCCCCGTAATAGGACCAGGCGATAGCCGTCGAAAACGCGAACAGCACCAACCCAACACTTACAATATATTGGCCGAAGTCGCCTAAGAAACTGCGTTTGAAAGCCTCCGTCGTGAGAGGCACCGAGTGCAACAAAGATCTCCCACGAAGGTTAAAGTCGCCTTGCAATTTACCGGCAACCACCTCGGCATCACCCGTATAAGGCGTTCCAGCCGACTCGACCACAACGTCCAACGCGATGGAACGGTTATGCAATATCGTGCTTGGTGGGCTGACAATGCGTCCGTCCGAGACCGATAACGTCGCGTTTAAGGCCTGCACAGGATCATCCTTCGGTGGACTTAAATCGAGATGCCGGAAGAGCAAGGCCACGTGCTCGGGGTTTGTTTCTTGATAAACGCCTTCGACAAATTCCGTATCGAAACGCTGGAAATCGTTCTCAAATTTCTCCATCCACACGCCGGACGAAAGAATGACAAGTCCCGTCAGTGTGCAAATGATGAGCGTGTCAATAAACGGCTCTAATAGAGACACCATTCCTTCCGATGCCGGCTCATCGGCTCGCGCTGCAGCATGCGCGATCGGGGCCGACCCCTGACCCGCCTCATTGGAGAATAAGCCGCGATTCACGCCTTTATTAAATGCGTAGGCAAAACTCGCCCCGAGAAATCCTCCCGCGGCCGCACTGCCCGTAAACGCAGATTGAAAGACGGCCAGAAAGGACGGCAGCACGTGTTCAATATTAGAAACGATCACTGCAAACGCGCCGATCGCGTATAGACCTCCCATAAAAGGGACGATCTTCGATGTCACTGCAGCGATGCGCCGGATACCACCGATAATAACGGCGCCAAGAAGTACAGCCAGCACCATACCCGTCATCCATGTCGGGATACCAAACGTCGCTTCGACGCCGGAAGCAAGACTATTGCTCTGCGGGAGATTTCCAGAACCCAACGCACTGATGACCGTAAACACGGCAAATGCGATGGCAAGCCACTTCATGTGCAAGCCTCGCTCCATGTAATACATGGGGCCTCCAGCAATCTGGCCCTTTTCATCCTTGATTCGATACTTGTGGGAAATCGTGACTTCGACAAACTTAGTCGTCATGCCGAGAAAAGCGGTCGCCCACATCCAAAAAAGCGCCGCGGGACCACCAAGATAGATTGCAAACGCAACGCCACCAATATTGCCCGTGCCAACGGTACCCGATAGCGCCGTTGTCAGTGCCTGGAAATGGCTGGTATCGCCCTCCGCCTCGGCACGGGTTTTCCGCCCTAACAGAATGCGCCAGGCCTCACCGAAGTACCTTATCTGCGGAAATCCTAGATAAAGCGTAAAAAACAAACCCACACCAAGAAGCACGAATGGAAAATAGGGCGCTGCACCAAGCAGGTTATCGAGCAACTCTAGAATGTTTTCGACGGCGTTCACGGATTGAGGGTTACCGCGCGCATGACGCCATAAAGCTCATTCTGATCCATCACGCCGTGGATCCCGTTTGCACCGGGTCCTCGAGCATACGCCGCCACATCCTCGCCCGCATGGGTCTCGATCATCATCGGAATCGCAGCAGCTTGCCGATAATCAATGGCGGTCGGATCGGCGTCTTTCGCCGGTCCACCGCCCAACGCCCCCGGTCCATTGGCGTATCCCAACGTCGTGTAGGCATTTCCCGCCAGATCGAGTTGAGGCTTACCTTGAGCATCGGCGGCAAATCCAAGGATTGGATTCCCCCTTGCCGGGTAACCGCTCATGGTCAAGGTATGACTGTGATCCGCGGTCACAATAATGAGCGTATCGTTCGAATCCGTCGCGTCCACCGCGGCTTGGACCGCAGCTGAAAAAGCCACCGTGTCAACCAGCGCGCGATAAGCGTTGCCCGCGTGGTGTGCGTGATCAATGCGACCACCTTCCACCATCAAAAAGTAACCTTGCGTCCCCTCCAAACGTTTTAGTGCAAAGTTAACCATCTCCGCTAACGACGGCTCGCCGCCCGTGTCCGCCAACCGGTCGGCTTCAAATTGCATGTGTGAGGGCTCAAACAACCCGATTACCTGGCCACTTTCAGGTAATGAATTAAGTTCACTCCGGTTCCAAACGTAATGTCGGTCGCTTCCATCCTGCAGCCATTCACTAATGAGATCACGTTGGTCACCCCGGACTCCCGTAGTATCCGGTTGTTCTGGATCTGATTCACTATCCGGAAAAAACACACTGCGACCACCACCAAGGACCACATCAATTCCGTCACCATGCTCAAACTCGACCAATTGCCTCGCGATGTCTCTGCAACGATCGCGGTCCGACTCCGGGACCGCACGATCCGCTTCCCAATTGCGTTCCGGCGAGTGGGCATACGTGGCCGCGGGCGTCGCATGGGTAATTCGTGCCGTCGAAACGATGCCCGTTCGATAACCCTTATCTTCGAGTTCTTCAAGCAACGTGGGTAACGCATAGTCAAGCGCAGCTTCACAGTCATTGCGCTTTGCTTCCGGACCTACACTGATCGCACCGACTCGCGCCTTGACGCCCGTCATGATCGCCGTCATGGTCCCCGCCGAATCCGAAACTTGACCGTCAACGTTGTACGTCTTGACGAGCGCTACGTGTGGAAATTCTTCAAAGCTGAGAAAATTCTCTTCCCCATTTACGCCTCGCGATTGACCCTCAAAAATCCGAGCAGCGGTGACCGTGGAAACCCCCATACCATCGCCTAAAAATAAGATGACGTTTTTCCCCGATTCGGATCGAGTGTCGACGCAACCGGTGACGCCAGCCACCATCGCCAAACAAGCAAACAAGCTACGACTCAAATACATCATCTAACAGACTCCCTCATGGTGACGAATTCCTCGGCCGCGGTGGGGTGGATGCCAATCGTTCGGTCGAAATCGGCTTTGGTTGCACCCGCGGTAATCGCGACCGAAAGGCCCTGAATAATTTCTCCAGCGTCGGCGCCGACCATGTGGGCTGCGACAACTCGGTCCGTCGACGCATCCACCAAAAGCTTCATCAACGACCTCTCGTTACGCCCAGACAGCGTATGTTTCATGGGTCGAAAGCTCGATTCGTAAACGTCGATGGACGAATACTTTAACCGAGCCTCTTCTTCAGTAGGACCCACCGTACCGATGTTCGGTTGGCAAAAAACA
>JAKUTI010000256.1 GCA_022448765.1 Pseudomonadales bacterium | reverse complement strand
CGCGTTCCTCGCAAGTGAAAAGGCAGACGCGATACACGGACAAAATATCCGCATCGATGGTGGCGCGTTGGATGTCGTCACGTAGTGCGTACGGCCGTCGTTACCGGCACTACGCACGGCATCGGGACGATAACGGCCAACCGTATCGCTGCAGCGGGCTACCGATTGATTATGTTGGTCCGGGACCTGCGGCGAGCCAAAACCTTAGCAACTTCGATCACTGAAACAACCGGCAACCACGCGATTGAGGTCGTGCGCTGCGACCTTTCATCGATCGATTCGGTAACCAACGCAGTGGCCGAAGTTCGTGGACTCTCGAGCAAGATCTGCCTGCTCATTAACAACGCGGGCATCGTGACGCGTCAACGGACGATGTCCACCGATGGGATCGAATTAACGTTCGCCACTAATCACTTAGGGCCGTTTTTGCTGACGACGGGGCTACGATCCAACCTCGAAAGTGCTGGTGCCAGCCGAGTGGTTAACGTTGCCTCCGCGGCTTATCGAAGTGGCTCATCGGATTTCGAAATAGCGCTCAACCCCAACGGCCCCGCGGGACTCCGTGCTTACGCAACATCAAAACTCGCCAACATCCTTTTTACCCTCGCGTTGCATCGTCGGACGCGCGGGACTGGCATCGCGGCCAATTGCCTGCACCCCGGGGTCGTGGCAACCAACTTGGGCAGCGACAATCAGCTGTTTCGTTGGGGCATGAAACTCGGGAGCACACTACGCGTCATGCGTTCACCAACACAAGGCGCTGAAAATACGATCCAATTGGCACTATCGGATGAATTTGCCGAAACTAGCGGTGGCTATTACGACCAAAATCTTCGGCGTGCAGCCCTCAACGCGACCGCCTTGAATGAAGAAATACAAGACCGACTGTGGCACTTTTCCGAAAAACTAGCGACAAGGTCCCTATGAACGCGCCCAGTGACGATCTGTATGCCGACGTTATCGGCCCGACCAACACCAAGTACTATCTCGCGTACTTCAAGCGCGCTGATGAAAGAGGATATACCCCGCTTGCCTGGCACTGGCCCGTCGTATTCCTTGACGTTTTTTGGTTCTTGTACCGCAAACAATACCGCTGGGCCGGCATCGTCATCCTCGTCTCGTTGTTAATCGTTGTGGTTGCCGGGCAGATCGTGCGGATGGGTTACCCGGACATCGGTGTCGCCGTCCAATTGCTCCTGCTAGCCGCGTTTAAACTAGTCTACGTCCCGCTACGAGCCAACGCGCTCTATTACGACTGGGTTAAACGTCGAATCGAGTTGGTTCAAGGTGCGCTCCCAGGCGATGTGACGCAACAAAAATCTACCCTGTTGAAAATTGGCGGTACCAGCTACACCGCGCCGTTAATGATCGTCGCCCTTCTCGTGATATTGGCGAGCTTGTTACCACCGCCCGCCTAAACGCGGCCCATTGCCCCAAGATGAAATCCGCCCGAGTGTTTTGCCAAGACCGTTAACGAGCGGTGAGAACGCCTTCGTTAACGCAGTTTTCGAGTCTACCGTCTCGTAAATACCGCGCCGCGGTTCGCGCTGAAAAAGTCCGGATATCGCGAATGCTCTCCGGGGTAAAAAATGCCGAATGCGGCGTGACAACAAGTCGGTGACGAATCCAGTCTTCATCTGCTTGCCATGCGGCGATCAATGGACGGTCAAGCTTTGCCGGTTCTTCGGGCAGAACATCAAGCCCGGCGGCGAGGACCACATCATCTTTCATCGCATCATGCAGAGCATCGATATCGACGATTGGACCTCGCGCCGTATTCACAATAATGATTCCTTTTTTTGCGTGAGCGAGGGCCTCTGCATCAATGAGATGCGTGGTCTCTTCGTTCAACGGCGCATGCACACTCACGATGTCTGACTCAGCTAACATTTCCGTTAACGAATCAGACCGACGAATACCGAGCGCGAGCTCCGAACCGTTCGGTTTGTACGGATCGTGAAACGTGACGTCCATATCGAACGCCTTGGCACGCATCGCGGCCGCAGTCCCAATGCGTCCTAGGCCAACAATGCCCATCGTGCAATCGGCCATGCGTTTACCAAACGGGTTCAACGCCGGGCGCCAGTTGCCCAAAGGATCCGCACGCAGCGACTCGTCATGAAAGGCGATGCTTTTAGTTAACGTCAGCATCAGCGCGATAGCGTGATCAGCAACCTCACGGGTTCCATAGTCAGGCGTGTTGCTGACCGCAATACCGCGACTACCGAATGCAGCAAGATCAACGTCGTCAAACCCCACCGCGGGTTTGACGAAAATGCGGCAGTTGTCGAGCATATCCATCACCTCAGACGGCACGCTTCCGCCAACAACGCCGTCGCAGTTACGCCATTGCTCCTCCGTCACGGTGTCGAAGCCACGACAGAACTCGCCCGTCACGCCTTCTCCCAGTGCATCACTTTCGATCTGATTGTCTCGACCCGTCCGCGGAAAAAGTACTCGAATCGTCATGTCATTGTCCCCTTCAAACCCTTTCAGCTCACCGCCAGTCTCGCCGCAATCATGCCCCGAATGTGCCAATTAGGCTGCGCACTAACTCAATCAGTGGGGTCGGATACACGCCGAAGAGAATCACGGCCACCCCTAACACCCCCGCCGTCACCACCGTCTCCATGGGCACATCACTAGCTGTCGCCTGCGCGTCGCTGGATTCGCTCCGGATCATCGTAAAGACAATTCGAAGGTAATAGTAAATGCCAATCGCACTACCAATCACGAGTGCCCAGAGCAGAATCCACAACGCGCCCTGAACACCCGCGGCAAAAAGGTAAAACTTGGCAATAAAGCCCATCGTTAACGGAATGCCCGCCAACGAGAGAGCCGCCGTCGTCAGCACGGCTGCGAGCACTGGATGGCGCCAAAATAAACCTTCGTAGTCCGCTAGCTGCTCGTTGTCCTGGCTACTCGCCGAAATCGAAAGCGCACTAATCACGCCGAAGGCCGCCAAGGTCATCAGAAAATAACCGGCCAGATAAACCATCGTCGTCTCACGAGCGATCCCCGGATCATCCAACGCACCGACGACCAGCAGCGCAATCAGTAAATAACCGATATGGGCAATCGACGAGAAAGCCAATATCCGTTTAATGTTTTTCTCCAACAGCGCCAGGAGATTACCCACGACCATCGAAACCATGGCAATAACCGAAATTCCCACGACAACGGATGAGCTCGACAGCGCATCCGACATCACGATGTATCGCAGCAGCACGACAAAAACAG
>JAKUTI010000255.1 GCA_022448765.1 Pseudomonadales bacterium | reverse complement strand
GGGATTTACGACCCATACCCCGAGCGCGATCAACGTATTCGTCCAGGCTCTTAAGAATATGTCCGTTAGCTCGACGACCGCCTAAGGTAGCTATAAGGATATCCCGGTGTCGCCACAACACGCCTTTTGGCATGCCCGTTGTGCCACCTGTATAAAGTATATAAAGGTCGTCAGGGTCCCATTTTACGTCGGGTCGGTGAGCCCCGGATTGAGCCAGAGCCTTTTCATAATCCAAGGCATCGGGAAGTAGGTCGGACTGGTCGTCGGCGACTTGCACAAGTAATTCCAGAGATGGAACGTGATTACGAACCGCTCTCACGCGGTCTGCGAGAGAGCTGTGATAAACGAGCACGCGCGTCTGCGCATTGTTCAGTAGGTAAACAAGTTCTTCGTCGACGTACCGGTAGTTGATATTGAACGGTGCAAGACGGGCTTTGAACGCGCCCAGCATGGTTTCGAGATATTCGTTACCGTTGTATAGATAGATCCCTAGGTGATCTTGCCCCGATTCCCAATCCTGCAAATGGTTGCGAGGTGTACGGACGCCAAGCCCTTGGTCGAGAAGAAGATTGGCGAGCCGTCGTGATCGGTCACGTAATACCCCGTACGTTATCCGCCGGTTCCGAAAAATAATGGCCTCACGATCGGGGTCGACGTCGCTTACGGCCTCGCTAACAGTTGCCAAGTTAAAATGCACCCATGCCTCCTAGTTGTCGGGGTATCGCCACGGAGATTCTTGCTCTATCTCGGTGTCGGGGGTCCACAGTGGTATCGCCATACCGTCGCCAATGGACTTAAAGACCACGCGCAAACGACTGCCAATTCCAACGGTTTCGACGAGCTCAGGTGTTGCAAGTTCACCCGACGCGTCTGCCAAGTTGCCGTTGATCCGCAAACCGTCAAACGGACTGGGTGTGTCGCGCTGCTCGTCCAATTCAACGAGCAAGATAAGGTACGGGGTGAACTGTCGAAATGCCGGTTGGATCGCATGGTGCACTTCTCCATACGAATAAAGTGTCCCTTTCCCCGATACAGGCATCCATGCGGACTCAGGTTCGGAACACCACGGGCAAGCGGTGGTGGTGGGATAACGCAACAAGTTGCATTTCACGCATGCCTGTAGATGTAAGACCCCTTGGCCACAGTGGGTGTAGAACTCTTGATTGGGCTGGTCGAGGTCCGGTATGGCCACGTTCATGCCGAGATATTGACCCTGAAGTGACATCAACGTTCCCCTTTGGCCATGACGAGGGCAGATCCAGTACCGGGCATCGCCCATCCCAGATTGGCAGTAATCTCCGGTTTGCGAATCTGACGGCAACCTCCAACCGAGTAATCGTACGTGTGTTGACGCTCCCCATTTGCGTCCAAGGGACAACTATCGTCAACGTCCCCTCGAAGCTGGCGTACGTTTTCGATCACCATGTTCATGCCGTGGGTATATCCCTCGCAGAGATGTCCTCCGCTGGTGTTATTCGGTCGCTTCCCACCAAGCCGCATGATTCCAGAACTCACGTATTCGCCGCCATCGCCTTTCTTGCAGAAACCATAATCCTCAAGCTGCAACATGGAGGTAAACGTAAAGGCGTCGTAGGAACCGGTAACGTCGACGTCTTCGGGTCCCACCCCTGCGTTGGGCCACAAGATCTCTTTAGCGTAATGGCCCGCGACGGTCGATATGGGGCCGGCTTGATAATGGTTATCGATGCGAGGTTTACAACACCTTCCCACGACCGACAGGATTGCCGCAGGGATATGCTTGCAATCGCGGGCGCGGTCCATTCGGGTTATGACGATGGCCGTGGCGTTGTCCGTTTCAACGCAGCAATCCAACAGATGGAGAGGTTTGACGATCATTCGGCTCGCGAGTACATCGTCAACGGAAACGCGGTCCTTGTAGTAGGCTTTTGGGTTATTGGACGCGTGTTCTGAATGAATCACTTTGACGTGAGCCACCTGTTCAGGCGTGGTCCCGTAGTCGTACATGTGCCTCATAAAGGTTTGGGCAAATGCCTGTCCGGCGCTGGTCTGACCGTAGGCACGGTTAAACAAGGCGTCGCCACTGAGACGCGGTGCTCCAGACCCACGGCCGGTTCCTCCAATGCGTATTTGCGAATACCCGTTCATCGCACGAAAAATAACCACCGTTTTGCACATCCCAGCTTCGATGACGCCAATAGCGATTCCGATCAAGGCCTCGGTACTGGAACCACCCCCCATGACGTCCATGTAGAAATTTAGCCTGATGCCGAGGTCGCCGGCGATCGACGTTGACGGAATCGAATCGTTACCGCTGTAGGAGAGCATGCCGTCGATATCGTCCATCCCAAGCCCGGCGTCTTGAACGGCACGCCTTACCGCGTAGGTACCAAGAGCCCTTGTCGTTGTTCCGGATCCTCGAGTGTAGGGTGTCTCTCCGACACCGACGATGGCGTATTTTCCGCGAAGAAATTTCTCTGACGTGGCATCGATATCGTCGTTCATCGCGTACCCCTTTCCTAAACCCGCCAGAATACCAGAGGCCTATTGGGGTGGTAGGTGTTTCATGATGAACGAAGGCGTTGTCGCTCCAGGTGAGCTGTGGATTACGCGTTAATTGAGCACCTTGTAGCCACGATTGCGGAGGCAATTCCTTACTACTTTGTTGCTTTCGTGCAACGCGCGTACGCCGCTACGCGCGCCCCCATATGTAGCACCCGCTCCGGCTGATCGTCTCGCCGCCTCACCGTTGCCAACCGAGGCTCCCATCAATCCGCCGACCGCTGCCCCCGCGACGGCGCCAATGGCGACTTGCTTCCCTGCCTCGACCTCTTTGGCATACTCGTGGCATTCAGCAAGGTCGGTCTGGTAGGCCGCCGAATTGACGCCTTTCATGTCCACAATGGGACGTCCGGGTAAGCTCGATGTGGTGCAACCTGCGAAGGTGGTCAAGAAACCCAGACAAAGGATTAATCGCAGTACGTTCATCGCTTTCTCCTGTATGCGCACACGTTTCTTGGTTGTACGTGCATGATCACAAGAACCGTCGTTGTAGTTCCTCTAATCAAGGGGTTGGGTCGCGAGTTCGAGTACCCGAAAATTTTCTAACGCGTCGTTAAAGTTCGTGCCGCAGAAGACCGATTCGGCCGCGAACTGATGACATATGTCCGGTCGCTCGGGACTGCCGTAAAGTTTGCATCGTCGTTCTTCGCTCAAATGAATGCAGCGGACCCCCGCTGGTTTTCCGTGGGGCATACCGGGGATCGGTACGTTTATTGATGGGGCGATACA
>JAKUTI010000254.1 GCA_022448765.1 Pseudomonadales bacterium | reverse complement strand
GTCGATTGGCCTTGGAAATGGATTGGAGACGTCGACCGACCCTCAAGGTGTTGGGGTCGAATTGCTGGCCAAGCGTTTTAAGGCGGGGTTAGGCGAATTTTTTGAGTTCGATGTAAAACGCGATCGGTTCGGCAAGGTCTTAAGGTCTGACAATGTCACGAACTTGTTAGGATTTGACGAAGCAGGGAGCGCTCTAGAAGGAATACTAAGTTCGGATAAAACAACGTTCGTGGCGGAAGCCAACGTCAGTCCCGATCGCAAATACCTTTATCTTCTAACGAGCGCCCACATTCAAGCACGTACCCCGGGACTCGTGGACAAAGAAGATTGCTCCATCTACCGAATCAAAATAAGCGACGGTTCGTTCGTCTGCCTGCTCTTAACCGACGATGGGGATATTGAACCAGCAACGCTGACGTTCTCGATTTTGAACGACCACTCACGACGCGCGATGGATTTTCGGGCGGATGGCGCGGCGGTCATGGTGGGGTTTGACTGGAATCGCGTTCTCCCGGAGGGAGTAAGCGGTGGCACCAATAATACGATGGCGTGGATCTTGAGCGCTTCGGGGAACCTCTCTTCGATACCTATCCAAGGGAATTACTACGCCTCGAGCGTGGCATGGTTGGATGACGATTCAATCTACGTTTTCCATACGCCATTTGAATGTTGCGATGAACCCTCTCGAATGGCAATTCACGACGCCGATACCCTTGAGGTTGAGAAATATATTCTCCACGGGTACGACGAAACGACCTGGGAGCCGGAATACTTTTCTGTCTCTCAACTCACGAAATACGACGGGGATCTATATGACGGCGCATACGTTCTAGATCCGGAGACTCGAACGCTTGCTAAAAGCGACTCAATCTTTGGCGGCGTGGCGGTCACAAACCACACGGGGAAAAAACAATTCGATTTTGATTTCACGCCTCATATGCCGGATCTCGACGCCGAGGTCAATGCAGTTTGGGGTGCTTGTGAATACGAACGCGACTATCGGCGCACACTGACGGAAGTGAGCACTGCCGCAGACAAAATAACCCCGATGATCCTGAATGATTGCGGTACAGGATTGAACAGTTACGCGACGTATAGACAGTCGGAAACCACGGACGTCAAGTATCAACCGTTTTTCTTCACAGACGACTACATCCTTTATCGAAGGGTCTTTCTTTCGAAATCAACGGTGGTGTCGATTGAGGGCGTTTCATACGACTATCAAACGCTCCTCGAAAATGGGGAAGCATTTTCGCAGGAATTGTCCGACGACAAAGGGTCTCTCTATGTTGACGGGTCTGATGTTAGCGGTGCCCCAAGCCGCTGGCGGTATTGGCCGTCGGACAGTGTCGTCAGTACGGCGGCTCAATCGGTTGCTGACGGGGAATCGGGAACGGGCGTGACGATATCGCTGGAGGTCACAACGGACGGGACGACACGAACGGTCGATTGGCTCATTCCATATAAGCTGATCGATTTTCTGTTGACGACGGGTGGTGAAGACCATGTGCAATACGTGACCCCATTTACGCATCGCGAGGGTTTTTGCATACATGAGATTGCAACGTCGAATATTCGTTGTTCTGAACTGGATGGATACGACGTGCGTGTTGCCGACGCCGGAAATTTCAGTAACCCGATTACTAAAGAGGTCAACCGTAATGCGGGATTGCAGACCCAACTCATCGTAGGCCCCAATGTTTTGGTCTACTTCAAGGACTCGAACCAAGACCAATATTACGCGGCTGTCGCTAACGTCGAAGAGTTCTTGCGAGATGGTGATTCCGCGCTAACGATCACCGAAAGTGAAGAAGAGGATGGGGCGATCAAACTGATCGAACAAGCATTAGCACTGTCGATGGATGACTTTCGATCCAAAGAGCAAGTTTCGATGCGTCGTATCGCGGACTCGGGGACGTACGCGAATCTATCGATGGATTTAGCACAAGGCCTGTCGCAGCGAGTCGTGCTTCCCGAAGCATTACTGATTGACGTCGCCAACGATACCGAGACGTCGATTAATAAGTCGGCGTGGGACGAAAATTTACAAACGGTGGTGCTGCAAGTCGACAAAAGTGACTTGGCCACCACAACTTATCGCGTCCAATTTCGGGGCGGATACTTCTACCGCAACGATGCGCTCCGCTATCAAATACCAACTTCCGTCGAATTCATCTACGACCCGGACGATTTTGATGCAGACGGATTGGCAGACGATGTCGATCAGGATGACGATAACGATGGGACCGATGACGGCAGCGACGCATTTCCTTTAGATCCCCTTGAGGTGCTGGATACCGATTCGGATGGCATCGGTAATAACGCAGATACCGACGACGACAACGATGGCACATTGGATGAAGGCGATGCGTTTCCGCTCGATGACACAGAGTCCCTGGATTCGGACGGCGATGGTATTGGAAATAACGCTGACGCCAGTCCTTATGTGGCGGACGTATATGTAGTTGAATTTGCTGTCGGCAATACTGTGGCTTGGGAGCACAGCAAGGTGGTCCGTATCCCTGTCCATCGTATTTATGACACCGGTGCATCGATTTCGGTTGCCTACGCGACGTCCAACATCAACGCATTGGCAGAAAGAGATTACGCCGCGACGGCAGGGACGTTGACTTGGGCGGCCGGCGAAAAATCGGTCCAGTACATTGAGGTACCCATCATTGATAACGCAGAGACCGGAGACGGGACGTACCGACAGTTCGCAGTCGAGTTGTCAGACCTCTCGGGTAGGAATGCTTTCCTTGGCAAGTCGACGACCTTGGTTACTATCGTGGAAGATGATTTGGTCGATATTCCGGAGAACTTCGTAGGGGTCGTCAGTCCTGTGTACTTCGACACACGAGTAGCCGAGGACGCAGGCGCCATCGTGCTCAATTTCGCTCGAGGCCTAGGTAGCTATGGTGAGCTTAGCGTGCAGCTTTCCGTTGACCCGGTTTCCAATATCCTCAACGTTGGAATGGACTCGGATGAGCTACCGACGATGGCCACCGATACGCTGACTTGGGCCGATGGGGAGGATGGTACTAAATCGATATCGCTGGCGATTCCCGACGATAGTTCGAGCGAGTGGACGAAGTCGTATCGCGTGTCTGCGCCTCCCGAAGTCAACATGCTTGATTCCATAGGCTTTGTATTGGACGACGAACTCGATCGTTCAAAAGGGAGTTTGGTTCCGCTGGATCATTATGTACGCGCATCCGAGAAAACTAAGCGGCTTGAATTTGGAGTCATCCGTGTTGGTGGGCGGGATTGATCGCGATCGATCTCTGTGTCAACCAAAAGTGGCGTGTTTGGTTCCC
>JAKUTI010000253.1 GCA_022448765.1 Pseudomonadales bacterium | reverse complement strand
GGCCGGACTAACTTGAGTAGTATCCTGGACTAACTTCGTGAGTAACTGGATTAGTGAGGGTGCAGCGAACAACGGATGCCAACGGGTTAGTATGGATCGACCAGTCCGACAAAGGACGCGAACAGAGCGATAAAAAACGTTGAAACTGGTTAAAGTCATTTCGATCGTATTCATCGTTTATGCGGCGCTCGTTGCCACCTTTGAATCGTTACTTGGTTACTACCAGCCTAGCAGTCCAAGCTCGGTTGTCATCATCACTTCCGACGACAACGGAAAGAAGTATCGAAGGGTTCTTTCGCGTCTGGAAAGCAATGGACAACTGTACGTTGCACGAAACCACTGGCCACGAGCGTGGCATCGACGTGCACTCAATAACCCAAAAGTCGAAGTCGTTATGGATGGTGCGGAGGTGAACTATGTCGCTGTACCAGTGTCCGAGGTCGAACATCAACAATTGAGTGAGGCCCATCCACGTGGCCTCGTGTTTCAATTCATGACAGGGTTCCCGCCGCGCTACTTCATTCGACTCGATCCCCGTTAGACCGGTCGTTGGGACGAAGAGCGATAGACCTTAGCCGAAAAGGGAAACTGCAATGGACCATCACGAGAAGACCTTTGCCAAAACGGTTGAGATTAAGAAAGAGGTGGAAATTCCTTTTCGTGCGTACATTCCAAACGGTTATTCGGAGGGTGGACAGGGGCTCCCTCTACTTCTCTTTCTTCACGGGGCAGGGGAAAGAGGATCCGATCTCAAGCAACTGGCGGCGACCGGGCTACCAAAGCACATTGAAGAAGGCCTCGACATACCGTTTGTGACGGTCTGTCCGCAGTGCCCAGAAAACGATTGGTGGGATCCGATCGCTTTGAAAGCACTGTTTGAACACGTCGTGACGACCTACAACGTGGATGAATCAAAGTTGTATTTGTCAGGTCTTAGTATGGGCGGTAGTGGCACATGGCAGTTGGCCAACATTCTTTACGAAAGGCTTGCTGCCATAGCACCTGTGTGTCCGCCGTTCGGGTTTGTGAATCCCGCCAATTTTAAGGAGTTACCGGTATGGTGTTTTCACGGTGCCATGGATTCGGTGATACCCGTTTCCGACTCCGTCAAAATGGTTCGACTCCTCCGCTTGGGTGGTTGTAACGTGAAGTTCACCGTCTACCCGGACGCCGATCACGACAGTTGGACCGAGACGTACACCAATCCCGCACTCTACGATTGGTTGTTGGAGCACACCAATAACGGCGAATAGAAAATGGTTCTACTAGCTGACAAACTGCCGAAAAGCTTCCTATGTGCTTGCCTGAACCAAACTCCCTTTTGGGGCGATAGAACGTGAGGACTGCTGCGAGAAAATTAGCGGTCATCTCGTTGCTGGCAGTGGGTATTGGTTGGTTTAGCAACGCCGAAAACTTTGACTTGGATATTGACTCAGATTGGCAAACGGGCGCATTGACTGATGGGTTGCTGATATTGCGTCACCTATTCGGTTTTTCTGGGTCCACCCTCACCAGTGGCGCGACCGGCTTGGGCGCGTCGCGTTCGTCCCCAGAAGTTGTGCGTGACTTTTTGCTAACAAACGTGGCTGAACTCGACGTCGACGGTGATAGCGAAACCGACGCGTTAACAGACGGCCTCTTGATCCTTAGGTACTTGTTCGGATTCCGAGGCGACACACTCATCTCGGCTGCATTGAGTGGATCGGCATCGCGTAGTGAGGCGAGTGACATCGAATCGTATCTTTCGAGTCGGATCGAGACGACTGCTTGCCCGATCGAAACGCAAGGGTTTCGGCTGAAGACCGGGAGTATCGCGTGGACCGACTACGTCGACGGTATTGCTAACGAGCATAAGTTATATCTGACGACGGCGGATGAAATATTGACGGCCAACCTGATTGGTGGAGTTATTGATCTCAACAATCTGAATTTCCTTTTGTCGCCCGAAGACGACGGTGGAAAATCGCCGTCGATAAACTTGGCGATTAACAGCATTCCCGCGGCGGGATCGTCGGGTACTGCAGGTATCAGTCTCAAACTCTATGACGGGTCGGATGGCGTTCGTAGCCAAGGCGAACGCGTTGTTGAGACCTCGATAAACGTTGAATGGGAATCTTCGGGAACAGCAGTTCAATTCTCGACACCAACACAGACCATCAACGTGACACTGATCACGGCGGGAGGTACGGCGGTGGAAGGTACCGAGAACGAGTTTAGTGGCGAACTCCTGACATTTCGGGGCGGCGGCGCAACCGGATCAACGCTTGATCTTCGGCTCGCGTCTTTTTTGACAGAAGGGGGAGCCAGCGCTGGAGTTGACCTGTCCGGCCATTTCGTTGTTGGAGACTACTTTTTTCAAGTCGAGTTTGATGGCATCGAGATAAAGGATGCGAATGGTTCGGGGTTCACCACTATTCAAGGTTCGTTTTCGACGGCCGTTGCTCCGGGAATAGCCGCGTACGGCGACGACGTGTCGGTTTCAGAGAGCACTGGCACGGCTACGGTCCCAGTGTTCCTCAGCCGCGCGCCGAGCGATGACGTTTCAATAGCATATCGGACTGAGGCGGTAACCGCGTTGGCGGGCTCCGATTACGTGGAGACCTCCGGGACGCTAATCATTAACGCAGGGAATACGCAGGGCGCCATTTCGGTCGGCCTCGTTGCCGATGCTGACGACGAGAACCCGGAAACGCTAAATTTGCGGTTAAGCGACCCCGTGAACGCAGTACTCGGTAGATCGACGAGTACGATTACGCTCGTCGACGGGTCCATTTCGACTTGTCAATGACGAAAGAGCCACTGAGCCTTGTTTACTAGCAGGTTCTTTCCCGCAACGTCGGTAGATTTATGCTTGGAACAATTGGGTCAATTCTTTATCGACTGTGATGGCACCCATGCCCCCAGGACCAATCACTTTGTGGACCATGAGTTCGGCAAAAGCGGTTTGGTCCCGTTTCAATAATTGGTCGATGATGGGTCCCTTCATGAACTGTTTGTAGGCGATACTAGTGTCGCCGAAGGGCATCAGAAAACTAGGGGTCATCGCTTGCAATATCGCAGCTCGACGCTGGTCGGTGCGGTTCACTCCGGCGCGGTGCCACGTTCTAGCGTCGTACAGGATAATGCTCCCGCCCGGTGCCTCAATGATGTCCGCTTCGGGTCCATCATAAGGAAGTCCGTGCGCCTCGCGGTGGCCTCGTTGAGCATATATTGAACCGGTTCCCCATTCTTCGGGCGGCCCTGAATTGAGGACGTGCGTCCCGAGTTTGAAACACGTCGCCCCGTTCTCACGCGTAAATTCTGAGACGCATATATTTCGCTGGACTCCCATGGATATGTCGCCAGACATGCCCTTTGGAATTCGCTGATCGTCACCTCGTTT
>JAKUTI010000252.1 GCA_022448765.1 Pseudomonadales bacterium | reverse complement strand
CAAGATTTCATGCGGATATTGGCGTGAACGAGGGCAAAATCACGGCTATCGGTCGGCTTAGCGACAAAGCCCATCGAACCGTCGATGCGGAAGGTCATGTTGTTACCCCGGGCTTCATTGATGGCCATACCCATATGGACGCGCAAGTATTTTGGGACCCGCTTGGTTCGTGCTCGTGTTATCACGGCGTTACCAGCGTGGTCATGGGTAATTGCGGTTTTACGATCGCCCCTTGTGCCGAACGAGACGCTGGTTTTGTTTTCAAAAACCTCGAGCGTGCCGAAGACATTTCGCCGGACGCGATGCAAGCTGGAATAGAGTGGTCGTGGGAAACCTTCCCCGAATTCCTCGACACCCTGGAGGCTTTGCCGAAGGGGATTAATTCCGCGGGCTATATCGGCCATTCGGCGATACGCACGTACGTCATGGGTGAGCGCGCGTTTACCGATCAGGCGTCCGCGGACGAGTTGGTTCGCATGTGCGACATTGCAGAAGAAGGTGTGCGGGCGGGTGCGATCGGCTTTTCGACTTCACGAACGCCCAACCATGTGACGGCGGACGACATACCGGTTGCGAGCCGCGTTGCCAATTGGGAGGAAGTCAGGGCCATTGTCTCGGCGGTGGGAAGAACTGGACGGGGATTGTTCGAAATTGCCGGTGAACAGGCCGGCCGGGATCCGGATCGACTCCGCGAATACCACGTCCGCCTGCGTGACTTAGCTGTCGACACCGGTGTCGTACAGACCTGGGGGATGTTTAGCTCGCGATTCGCACCGGATCACTGGCGACCATACTTTGGGCTGTTGGAGGAAACCGCTTCGGCGGGTGGCCGCATGTTTGTACAGGTCCATTCGCGTGCACTAAACACAATGCTTTCCTTCAAGACCCAGATGCCTTTTGATCGATGGGATTTGTGGTCGGATATTCGGGCCTTGCCCCTGGAAGACCAAAAATCTCGATTGCACGATCCCGATCTTCGCAAGAAGCTAGTGGAAATTGCTAATGGCGAGGTCCCAAGAAACCGAATTGTGGGTGTTGAAGCGAGGCCGCCGGATTACGACCACCTGTACGTAATGGACTCGATGGTGGGGGAGCAGCGTCTGGTGAAAGATGTCGCTCGTGAACGTGATACGAACCCTGTTGAGCTGATGATCGACTTGTCTTTAGAGACCGATTTCAACCAGTTCTTTTGTCAACCAGCGGCCAATGAAAACCAAGAACATGTGTTGGAGATGATGAAGCATCCTCGATCGGTTGTGACTTTTTCGGATTCGGGTGCTCACGTCTCGCAGATCATGGACAGCTCGTTACAAACGCATTTGTTGTCCCACTGGGTTCGTGAAAAGGAGGCGATGACGCTTGAGGAAGCGGTCCGAGAGCTGACTTGTGTGCCAGCAACGCATTGGGGGATGCACGATCGTGGTTTGATTCGAGAAGGTCTTAATGCCGACCTCGTGGTATTTGACCCAGAGACCGTGGCACCACGAATGCCCGAAGTGGTCAACGATCTACCCTCTGGGGCAAAGCGGTTAAAGCAAGTGGCTTGTGGGATTAGTCATAGCATCGTGAATGGAGAGGTCTTTCTGACTGATAACGAGCACACCGGCTCGACCTCGGGGCGACTGTTTCGGGGGCGGGGTAGCTAAAGCGAATAGGGGGGCTATGTCAGAAGCAGCGACTTTACGAGGGCGGCTTTCGCATCCGGTCATCGATGCGGACGGGCACTGGCTTGAAACGGGGCCCGTGGTTGTCGAGGCGTTGACGAAAATAGGAGGCGATGCCGCGCGGCGCGGCATTCAACTCAATGGTGAACGTGTCCGTCGTTCGTTGAGCATGACGCCCGAAGAGAGACGTCACGAAAACGTGGCACAAGAGGCATTTTGGGGTGCGCCGACGAAGAATACGAAAGACCGTGCGACCGCTATGTTGCCGGCGCTTATGTACGAAAGGCTCGACGAATTTGGCATCGATTATGCAGTCCTCTTCCCCACGATGGGACTTGGCTTTCCGCGAATCGATGACACGGAAGCGCGTCGTGCGCTCTGCCGCGCCTTCAATGTCTATTGCGCGGAGTTGTTTGAACCGTTCAGTGATCGGATGTCGCCGGTTGCTGTCATCCCGATGCATGACCCAGAAGAGGCTGTTGCCGAACTGGACCACGCCGTAGGGGAACTTGGTTTAAAAGCGGTTACGATGAATAGCCTCATTGAACGCCCCGTGGGGCGGGTGGTTGAGGAGCGACCGGACGCAAGTGATTTAGCACGCTGGTTTGATGTGATTGGACTTGATAGCGCACATGATTACGATCCGGTATGGCAGAAGTGTCGAGAGCTGGGCGTATCCCCCACGTTCCATCGAGGTTCACGCGGTAAAGCCCTTCGCGTATCGCCCACCAACTTTTGCTACAACCATATCGGTCACTTTGCAGCTGCTTCCGAAGCCACGTGTAAAGCTCTGTTTTTGGGGGGCGTATCGCGGCGTTTTTCGGATCTAAATTACGGATTTCTCGAGGGTGGGGTTGGCTTTGCGTGTTTGTTGTATGCGGACCTAATTGGCCACTGGCAAATTCGAAATGGCGAAGCGCTTGAATACACTGATCCCGCCCAATTAGATCTCACGGAACTGGCTGAATTAGCGGAGCGTTATGGCGGTCCAGAAATGATAGAAGCGGTTCGTTCGGGAAAAGGTATTAGCACTCGAAATGGTACCGAAACGACGGGGGGCCTTGCGGAGTTGGATGATTATTCCGCATGCGAAATCGAACAAGTGGAGGATATTAAGTCCTTGTTCGTGGATCGCTTCTATTTCGGTTGTGAAGCCGATGATGCCACCAATGCGTGGGCATTCAATACCAAGAACAATCCGTTCGATGCCGAACTAAAGACGTTATTTGGTTCCGACGTCGGCCATTTTGACGTACAGGATATGGCCGGTGTTCTTCCTGAGGCATACGAACTGGTCGAAGACGAAAAGATTACGGATGGTGACTTCGCGCATTTCGTCTTTGAAAACCCGGTAAGATTTTGGGGTGAGACCAACCCTAGATTTTTTGACGGAACGAGTGTGGCGAAAGAGGCGAGGACACTCCTCGAGTCGACGAATGCTGTTACCCCAGAAACATAGTCGCTCTCAAAGTCCGATTTCTTAAGTAGGCGAGAGCCTGGTAGCCGATTTACCAGCGCGTTAAGCGCAATTGGTTTAAGACCGGTACTTCATTCAAACGAAACTCACAGCCGCACGGCGCGTGGTCCGTTCGGTGTTCGGGGGACGACGGAAATGGTCACATCAGATTTTTTTCCGAATCGTGGCCCCTTGAATATTTCAACGGTTGCGATTCGATCCGGTTTCTCGAAGACAATGATGATTGAACTACCCACGGTCGAGCTCGTCAGAGCCCACCCGCTTGCAGGGGCTGTC
>JAKUTI010000251.1 GCA_022448765.1 Pseudomonadales bacterium | reverse complement strand
AGAACACCCCCGGGTCCAAGCATCCTTGCACCTGATCGATGCCTGGCTGGAGTCTGAACAAAGCTACGCACATTTGCCTGGTCTTTCCGCCGGACTCGTCGTCGATCAAGAGTTGATCTGGAGCGGAGGTTATGGATACGCCAATCCCGCTCAAGAAATACCGACCACGGTCGATACGCTATACAGCATCAGTTCGATCTCAAAACTATTCACGAGTATCGCCATCATGCAACTTCGCGATGCCAAACGTTTGCAATTGGCGGATCCGGTACAGAAATTCCTTCCGTGGTTTGAAATCGCACGTCCAAATGAAGAAAACACGCCCATCACCATCGAATCGTTGTTAACGCATTCATCCGGTCTTCCGCGGGAATCTGATTTCCCCTACTGGTCGCCACCCGATTATCGCTTCCCGGATCATGACGAGCTCAAAGAGCGCCTCAGCGGCCAGTCGATGCTCTATCCCGCCGACACCTACTGGCAATACTCCAACTTGGGTCTCACCCTCGCCGGTGAAATCGTCGCCACCGTTAGCGGTCGTGCTTACGCCGATTACGTCACAGAAAGGATCCTCGAACCGCTCGGTCTCGACAACACGCGACCCTACTTTCCCAATGACCTGCACGGCACCAAGCTCGCGATCGGACATTCGGCTCGTGATCGAAACGGAGATCGAGACGTTGTGCCGTGTTTCGATACCAAGGCGATAGCACCGGCCGCCGGTTTTACGTCGAACGTAAGGGACCTTGCGGCCTTTGCGGCATGGCAGTTTCGTCTGTTGGCGGGCGGGCGCTCTGAAGTGCTGTCCGCTAGTACGCTAAGAGAAATGCATCGCGTGCACTGGATCGATCCGGACTGGCGTACTTCCTGGGGCCTCGGCTTTGCCACGGAACGTCGTGGCACTTCCACACTCGTCGGCCATGCGGGCGCATGTCCTGGCTACCTTACGGATCTGGTGCTTGATCCAAAGAACAAGCTAGCGGCCATCGTCATGATCAATGCATGCGGGCGCTCGCCTGATGCCTATTCGCGGCGTGCATTATCTATGTTGAAGAACGCCCTAGATCAAGCAAACGATCCGGTGCAGGACGCCCCCGACTTCTCCGATTATGTCGGCTTCTACGATGCCAAGCCATGGAGCCGCGAGTTATTCGTCTTTCCCTGTCTCCAACAACTGGCCGCAACGGGTTTTCCGACCGCGAACCCTATGCAAGAGTTCTTCAAACTCTCCCCCGACGACGTGGACACTTTTCATCGAGTCCGCAACAACGACGAGGGACCCGGGGAGACCTACCACTTCAATCGTAACGCCGGCGGCGAGGTCGAATCGTTAACGAGACACAGCTCGGTTCTGCGAAAAATCAGCTCGCCTGACACGTAAACGTGTCATCGGTCTCTCCTGTTTTCGCCACGAAAGTGTCCAGGCTAACGAAACCGATCCGTTACGCCGAAGACGGTTCGTCGGGTATCCAGTTCCCGTGGAACCCGTACGGCACCCGTACAGGAAGATGGATGCTGGAGACTGGACCACGATCCGTGTCTTGAGCATCGAATATCACTACATCGCTGGCGTTTCTGCTTTTGTCGTAAACATAGGTCATCAAATACCCATCATCCTCTGATTGGGCTGATGCGCGCGGGATGAAGACGGGTTCTGCACCATGCCGACCCGCGCCCATTGGAATCTCGGTCGCGATACCTTTTTGCAGGTCGTGTTTGTACAACGCTGGGAACTCGTAGTTAGAGTCAACGGCAACTGAGTAACCATATCGGTAGGGCTTGCCGTTGAGGCCAGGATGACACCGTGGGAATTCCTGAGGTCGTTCATCAACGATATCTTCGCTGACCGTTCGGGATACGGGATTGATGGTCCATCGATCCATTCGGGGCAGGCTATCGCCAAACGGTCCGTTGGTATCGTTCTGGAACATCTTGTCGTATCGAACGACGTCGATAACGACCCGACCCTCAGGATCTTCGTACGCGTTCATGGGATGGTAGGCGTAATTCGGCTTAACGGAACTCCAAATTATGTCTCGATCGTCGCCTTGCCGAGGAACCAGACCGACCCGCGCCTCGTAATCATCGTCCCAACGAAACGGGAACCGTGAGCCTGTCCCCAGCGCGAGAAAACTCAGCGTGACCGGGAGATCGTAAATCACGGCATAACGTTCCGTAATGCTCATGTTGTGGATCATGCTCATGCCGGGCAATCGAATCTTCATGTCGGAACGTAAAGCGCCGTCACGATCAATAACAACGTATCGAACGTGGTCTCTGAGAGTAGCCCAGTCATAGCAAATCGCGTGTAGTTCACCAGTATCTGGATCTAATTGCGGGTGGGCAGTGAATCCGCCACCCATTGAGACGTTGTCGTCTACGCTCGCTAACTCGTAGTCCAGTTCGACGGGTAATGCGCCCGATTCCACGACGGCGAACGTTTTTCCAGCATGTTCAATAACGCTGGTGTTGGGATGCGGACCAGAAGCGCTAGTGACATAGCGATTCCGATACCACACTGCCCGGCCTTCATCGAGACGAACACCATGCACCATGCCCCGTCCAACAAACCAGTGGTATCTAGTACGATTAGCGGCGGCATCCGGGTTCGGACCGTTACGGACGAAACGGCCCGTGAGATCTTCAGGGATTCTCCCTGTAATTTCTAGCGAGGTCACCGTCGACTCGGCGAGCACCGGGGCAAAATTACCCTCAAGATAGCGATTGGAGCCAGCCGACTCACAACCCATCAACGTGAGTCCCGAGATTGGTAATGTCACACCCGCTTGAACAAATTCCCGTCGTCTCATGCGTCAATCTCTCCTGCGGCTCGCAAAAATCTAGACCCCCAGCGCTTTGCCGAGTGCCTGAAGATGATCGCTGACGTAGCGTTCGCCGGGAGAGGTGCCGGGCAACATCTGAAACCCGTGACAGGCTCCGGGCATCACGATCAGTTCCGTAGGAATACCCACCGAGAGGAGTCGCCGCGCATAGTCGATATTTTCATCTCTGAAGAGGTCGAGTGCCGCGGTGAATATCCAGGTTGGTGGCAGGCCTTCAACGCTTTCTACCCGCGACGGCACATATGGCGCTTCTGCCGGGTGTTCCCCAAGGTAACACGACCATCCAAACTGGTTACTCTCTCTCGTCCAGACAAATTCGCCAACCAAGGGATCCCCAGGAAACGCCTCAGTCCCCGTCTGGTTATCGAGCATAGGATAGGTCAGGTGCTGGTGACATACCGGGTATTCGCCACGATCTCGCGAAACGATAGCCAGCGCTGCCGTCAGTCCGCCTCCCGCACTCTCACCACCAATGGCGATTCGATCTCTGTCTATCCCAAGTCGCTCTGCTTCCTTGTGCAACCACGCGAGTCCGGCATAGCAATCGTCCAGCGCGGCCGGTACAGGATGCTCAGGCGCAAGGCGGTAATCTACGGACAACACCACGACCCCGAGTCGC
>JAKUTI010000250.1 GCA_022448765.1 Pseudomonadales bacterium | reverse complement strand
CGTCGTTATCGCGCCCATTGCGGCTGTTGCATTTGTGGCTATTGCACCAGCACCTGTACTCGATCGCGTCTATTCAACGTTTGATCTCCAAGACCCCACAAACCGTGACCGGCTCGCAATGGTAACAGCCGGCACTGCAATGGTTCGAGACCATCCGATTACTGGCGTTGGCCCTGAAATGGTCCAGGTCGTCTATGCGGACTATCGTCCCCCAACTGGGGTGAACGAAATCAACCAACACCTACATAATGTTCCTCTACAAATCGCTGCTGAGCGGGGACTTCCTGCCTTGCTACTCTGGGCTTGGTTCGTCGTAATGGTTGTCATCGACTTAACAAAACGATACCGGCAACCGCAATCACGCGCTTTAGCCGCGGCCGGTCTTGCATCCATTGCTTGCATGCTCACAGCCGGAATGTTTGAGTACAATTTTGGAGACTCTGAATTCCTGATGCTATTCCTCGTCTTAATTACACTTCCGGCGGCTTCCCTTGTAGGCCAAGCACCGCCCAGAAGCCGTTAATGTCGAAAATGTCGTCGCCCCGCAAACACCATAGCGATCCCATGCTCATCAGCTGCAGCGATAACCTCGTCGTCACGCACTGACCCGCCTGGCTGCACCACGGCCGTTGCGCCCGCAGATGCAATTTCGTCTAGTCCATCACGAAAGGGAAAAAATGCATCGGAAGCAGCAACAGTTTCATTTAAAGATTTACCAGCTTTGGCCGTCGCTACATTTACCGCATCAACGCGACTCATCTGTCCAGCGCCTACAGCCGCAATCCGATCTGCAAACGAAAAAATAATTGTGTTGGATTTAACGTGTGCGCAGACACGCCATGCGAAACGGAGCGCAGTCCACTCCTCATCAGTGGGTTGACGCTTCGTTACAACACGCAACACCGTTCCGGGCGACACTTCTAATCCATCTGACCAGACGGTGTCAGCCTCGGCAACCTGGTCTCTCTCTTGAACGAGCCAACCACCCATAACGGATCGAACATCTTTTCGACTGCGGTCGTTCTCAGAAGCAAAATCAGCGACAACCAGCCGAAGATTTTTTTTCGCCGAAAGAACTTCTCGTGCATCGTCGTCTACCGCGGGCGTCACAACACACTCAATAAACGTTTCGGCAATCGCTACCGCCGTATCAACATCTAGGGTTCGATTTAATCCAACGATTCCGCCAAAGGCCGAAAGCGGATCGATCTCTCTTGCCTTGACGTAAGCTTTCGCAAGCGAAGAAGCGGTCGCCACACCGCACGGATTCGTGTGCTTAACCACAACTGCGGTCGGGTCGGCAAACTCAAGCGCTAGACGGGCAGCAGCGTCCAGGTCGAGCAGGTTCGTAAACGAAAGCGCCTTCCCTTGAAGCACCTGAGCTGTACCAAATCCCCATTCGCCTTCGGCATAGAAAGCAGCCGGCTGATGCGGGTTTTCCCCATAACGTAGATCGTGTATTTTGGCAGCCCTCACGAGCAAATGATCTGGTGTCACACCCCCCAAAGTTAGAGGTTTTCGTGACAGTGTTCCGTCCGCAGTATCGACGACCTCCAATGCAGTCGCGATCGTTGTGTCGTACGCAGCAGTATGTGCAAACGCTTTCTGCGCAAGTGAAAATCTGAAGGCGGCCGTGTCATTCGCGTCACTATCAAGCACCTCAAGAACTCTCAGGTAATCTTTTGGGTCCACAACGATCATCACATGTTGAAAGTTTTTTGCTGCGGCTCGAACCATGCTCGGTCCGCCAATATCGATCTGCTCAATAAGACCATCGAATGTCGTTTCGTCGGCTTCCGCCGCCTTGGCAAAGGGATATAGATTAACGACCACAAGATCAATCGGGTGGATACCCTGACCGTCAATTGCATCCAAATCATCAGGCCGATCTCGTCGCGCGAGAATCCCCCCGTGTACCGCCGGATGCAGCGTCTTGACCCGCCCATCCATCATCTCTGGAAATCCAGTCACCTCCGAAATTCCGATAACGGGTAGACCAGCTTCTGACAATGTCCGCGCGGTACCTCCCGTCGAAATGAGTTCGACACCCCGCTCAACCAATCCTCGACCGAGCTCAACTAGTCCTGATTTATCCGAAACACTCAACAGCGCACGCATGAACCTAACTTCACCTCCTGTAAAGACAACGGAAATCTCGATGACGGTGTTTGCTTAGCTAAAAACGACTAGCCGCTTCACAGACCACTACAGACAATCCGACTACTGCCATACTCCTCCGACAAACGTAATCTATCCATGTGACGACACTCTCAACGCGCGTCATTTAAGAAGCAAGAACCACACGAGTGGCAACCAGAGTTCTCGCGCATATGGCACAGGCCGATCGTCTATCAAAACTTCACAATCCTTTGTAGCTTCAACCACTTCATACAACCTGCGCAAGTCCTTGACTTGATCTGGACAAAACCGCGCGTAGTGACGAAGCGAGTCACCAGTTCCCACCGTCCGATAGTTCGATGCCTGAGTCGCCATCTCAACAGCCCGCAGATAATCTTCGCCTGGAAAAACAGAAAAACTCAGGGTAATTGCGAACGGTCGATCACCACGACCGAACAACGCGTCCTCTAGGTCTGGATCAAGTGCAGCCAGTTCCGCATCCGTCGGCTCCTCAGACAGCTCAACATACGGCCAGAAACGGTCACGTGGACGATGATCAGGCAGATCGTGGGTACGGTCACCTGTCGTGTCAGCTGGAATGCGCGTATCGCTCATCGCTCAAACGCGGCGTGATGGTATCCTGAACGCCTAGCGCGCAGCAAGGCATTATCGTCAAATGTCATGCTGCAGCACCAACCAACGTATGCCTGACTTGCGTGTAATTCCATCGGTCGACCACCTGATGCGCTCTGACGCTGTCCACGAGTTGGAAGCATCCTACGGACGCGCCTTAACCCTACGGGTGCTGCGGAACGTCAGTTCACAGCTACGGGAACAACTACTAGCTTCTGCGATTGAACCGATGGATCTCGAAACGGCCACGGCCCACATCCTTGGGCAACTTGCCGAACAATTGCAAACAACCCTTGCGCCCTCTCTGAAGACAGTCGTGAATGCGACCGGGGTAATTGTACATACGAACCTCGGACGGGCTCCGCTTTGTCATCATGCCCTCGACAATCTAACCGCAATTGCTTCGGGTTATAGCAACCTGGAGTACAACCTTGACACGGGTGACCGCGGCAGTCGGACAACTCACGCCACCGCACTTTTGGAACAACTCACCGGCGCCGAATCTGGCATCGTGGTTAACAACAACGCCGCCGCAGTCTTGCTTGTCCTGGCCGCCCTCGCAGACGGTCGCGAAGTCATCATTTCACGGGGTGAAATGGTCGCTATCGGTGGAGGGTTTCGAATCCCAGACGTTCTTCGGCAATCGGGCGCTATCCTCCGTGAGGTCGGCACGACCAACCGCACAAAAGCAACTGACTATATTTCGGCTATCAATGACCGTACG
>JAKUTI010000025.1 GCA_022448765.1 Pseudomonadales bacterium | reverse complement strand
CGAATGCTGGACACCCTTTGGTTTGCCTGTGCTGCCTGACGTATAAAGGATGAAAAGCGGGTCGTCCGCTCGCATAACTGCAGGTGTCGATGATCTATCTTGGTGAGGTACCAACTCGTGGTACCAAACGTCGCGTCCGGGTCTCCATGGCAGGTCCTTTACGCCGGTGTTGCGTACGGTTAAAACGGTGTGGACGGCGGGGCAACCCTCTAGCGCTGTTTCGGCGTTTTCTTTAAGTGGCACGGTCCGACCACCACGCATACCCTCATCGGCAGTTATAAGTACACGGCAGTCCGAATCGAGTATTCGGTCCTTGAGGGCTTGCGGGGAGAATCCACCGAAAACGACACTGTGGATAGCGCCTAGACGAGCACAAGCGAGCATCGCGTACGCGGCTTCGAGAACCATCGGCATGTATATACAGACGCGATCGCCCTTCGATACTCCCCTTTCGATCAGCGCGTTCGCCAGCTGACAAACTTCGTCATGAAGTTCCTGGAATGTGACTCGTTTTTCGACGGAAGGGTCGTCACCTTCCCAAATCAATGCTATTTGATTCGCACGTTCCGGCAAATGGCGATCAACGCAGTTGACACATACGTTCAACGTCGCGTTGCGAAACCACGAGACTTGTCCGGTTTCGAAATTTGCGGAGGATACTTGGTCCCATGTGCTATACCAGGAAAGGAACTCGCTTGCCTGCTTACCCCAAAATGTATCGGGATCATCAATCGATTCGGTGTACATTTTTTGGTACCGCTTCGCGTCGATGTGAGCGTCGTTGGCAATTTCCTGTGGAACGGGGTACAGCGTAGACATATCAGATGGTTCCGTCGTCGAATAGATTATTGGTTCTTTCGCGAATGGTACGGATGAGACCCTCGGTTAAACCGTCCGTGTTTTCCGAATCGGGCAAACCGAGATCACGATAGATTTCTTGTGCGAGATGCTTGCCCGCTTCAACACCCCATTGATCAAAGGAATTGATCTGCCAAATCATGCCAAGACACGCGACCTTGTGTTCGTAAAGGACGATCAAACTGCCCAGCGCTTCCGAATTGAGCTCATCGATAAGGATTGTCGTTGTGGGGTGATCGCCGTGGATAACTTCGTGAACGTTGGTTGAATTGCTCGCTTGACCCGCGTTCCCATAGAGCATGATTTGGGATTGACTGAGGCAGTTTGCAAGCAACCAGCGATGGTGATCCGTGTGATTATGCTCAGGATTCGCAGTCGCGATAAAATCCGCACTAAAAGCTCGGGTACCCTGATGCAATAGCTGATGAAAAGCGTGCTGCCCCTGGGTTTCTTCTCCGCCCCAAATGATCGGTGCCGTATGGACGTTACAACTGGAACCGTCGACGTGGGCACTCTTCCCATTGCTTTCCATTTCGAGTTGTTGAACGAACTCAACAAAATTTTTCAAGCGCGTGTCGTAACCAAAAATAGCATGAGATTGAGAGCCTAGAAAATTGCTGTTCCAGATAGTAAGAAGCGCGAGAATCACCGGGACATTCTCAGCTAACGGTGCTTCTCGGAAATGTTGGTCCATGGCTTCGGCGGCCGACAAGAACTTGCGAAATTCGTTGGCACCAATGGTGATCGCTATTGTTAAACCAACTGATGACCATAAAGAGAAGCGACCGCCTACCCAGTCCCACAGCGTGAATTGGTTTGCAGGTGAAATGCCAAATTTTGTCATCTCCGCGGCGTTGTTACTGACCGCCACAAAATGTGAAGCGATGGCACCATCGTCACACGTACGTTCGAGGAACCAGCAACGGGCGGCATGAGCATTAGCTAGCGTTTCAAGGGTGGTAAATGTTTTGGACACGATGACGAATAAAGTTGTTTCCGGGTTTAGCCCCTTCAGAGCCTTATTTGTCGCCGTTCCGTCGATATTGGCAAGAAATCTAATCTCTAATGCGGAACGGTTGAGCACGTTGCACACGAGCTCACAGCCAAGATGAGAGCCACCTACGCCAATATGAACTAGGTGGGTTATACGTCGGCCGGTGAATCCTTTTCTTTCGCCACTGCGCACAGCTTCCGCATATTGGAGCATACGATTACGTTCAAGTTCGATAGCCTGGTTTATGGATGCAAGTTCTTTTCCAGCGGGCCCCCGTAGCGCTGTATGCAAAGCCGGACGATTTTCAGTGGTGTTGACTACTTCACCGGCCATTTGAGCGGCTACGAGTTCAGGTACGCGAGATTCCTGAGCTAGAGCCACAAGGTCGTCAACGATCGATCGATCGATTCGTTGTTTGGAGAAATCCACTAGTAGCGGGCCGACGCGGATGCTGTATTTGTCAAACCGGTCGGATTCATTAACCCGTTCGCGGTTATGGGTTTGAGTGACGGTCTTGGCGAGTCGGGATAGTCGTTTCCAAGACGCATTTTCTTCGGGCCGGCTTGCGGGTTTATCGGTCATTCAAAAGGACCTAAATCAACGTTGGATGAGGATTGAAATATTGACGAACGCTGTTCATTTGAATGACTTGCTCCAATAGAGCGTCAAAGTGGCTGTCGTTATGGCTAAAGTCTGCCTCCTCAGCGTTTACTATCAACAGAGGCGCTTGATCGTACAAATGGAAAAAGTCGGTATACGCATCAGAAAGAGTGACGAGATAGTCGTTGTCTATATGTTGTTCCGAAGCGACACCACGCTCGCGAATTCGTTCAAGCAGTACGGATATGGGTGCCTGAAGGTAGATGACAAGATCCGGTGCCGGGGGGTCTAGCATTAGGTTTTTGTATATTTGTTCGTAAAGGGCTAGTTCATTTTTATCGAGCGTGAGTTCGGCAAAGAGCCGATCTTTTTCGATTAGAAAGTCGGAAATAACGGTGGGACCCAGCAAGTCGGGACCTGCTAGCTTGGCGATTTGGTCTGCTCGGTGCAGAAGGAAAAACAGTTGAGTGGGAAGCGCGTGCTTTCGACCTTCGCGATAGAAACGATCGAGAAAAGGATTATCCGATGCAGGTTCCAGAAGCAGCGGATATTTGAAGGTCTCGGCTAGGCGTGTGGCGAGGGTTGTCTTACCGGCACCAATCGGTCCTTCGACGGCAATGTATCGGGGCAGATCGTTGATGTTGGGGCGCACCAGCGTTGTCATCGAAGAACTCAATAAAGTGACACGACTATCATGAGGTAGGGATTCGGGGTCTTCAAGGTGAAGATCTGGTTCGAGGTACGGGGCTAGGGATTTTCGCTTTTTGGTCGTCTACGTCGTCTTTTTCGGTGCGGCGTTAAAGCCCTAATTCGGTCTTGTTGCTCGTCGGGGTCCAAAGCTTGTATTTCAGTCCACCATTGGCCCAACGCTGGTCCAACCTCGGCGGTTCTAACACGTAATAGGAGAAAATCGTATGCAGCGCGGAAACGGCGATGTTCGAGCAAAGGATATATAGAACGGCGATTTCTGTTTTCTAGACGCGCTTGTAAGTGCCATACGTCACGTACGAAAAACGCGTGTCGTTTCGGGATGGCAATTGTAGATTGTTGGTCTTTGATTACAGTCTGGGCGATATCGATCGGTTTTTCTTCGGGATTTGCGGCGTTTTTGAGCGCGATGGATTGGGATTGGTATTGATTCCAAAGCAGTGCAGCAATTATGAAAGCGGGTGTGACCGGTTTTCCTTCCGCGATGCGCCGGTCGGTACTCTGTAACGCCGCGGTGACCAAATCTGGCGAATCGGAGGAGACGGGGAAAAGCACTTCTACAAGGTTGAATTTCTGTAGAAGCGCAAACGCTTGCTGGGCCGTCCCAGACATGAATACTTTGTTGAGTTCATCAAACAGGCGCGCGGGAGAGATTGCGTTAAGCGACTTTCCGCCAGGCGATATAGCTTTCTCGGTCTTCTTTTCTAGGGAGAAGTCCAGTTTTGCTGCAAATCGAATTGCACGTAAGATTCTTACAGGATCCTCTTGATAACGGACTTTGGGGTTACCGATCAGGCGGAGCGTTCTTGAGTCCAAATCCTGCATACTATTTACGAAATCAAGGACAGTATTCTTAGCAGGGTCGTAGTAAAGGGCGTTTACCGTGAAGTCACGTCGAAACGCATCCTGGTCAATGTTTCCATAAACGTTATCGCGCACAAGTACTCCGTGGCGGGATTCGTGTTCTCCGTTATTGGAAACCTTGCCGTGATCGACCTGTTTTCGGAATGTGGAGACCTCGATAATTTCGCGTCCCATGCGTACGTGTACGATTCTAAAACGACGACCGATGATCCGAGCTCGGGGAAATACTTTCTTGACTTCTTCCGGAGTCGCACTCGTCGCAACGTCAAAATCTTTCGGATCCAGACCGAGCAATAGGTCCCGAACGCATCCGCCGACAAGATAAGTTTCGTAGTGAGCTTTTCGAAGTGATTCGACAACGCGGATGGCGCTTCGCGAAATACGATCTATCGGGATTTTGTGTGAAGCGATATGGCGGGGCAAAGGGCCAGTTCGATTCCAGTGGGGGAACGCGTGATCTTATCCGGACGTGATCCTAAAAGAAAAGACCGTCGTTACTTCTATGCAGGTATTCGTTGGGTGTGACGTTGAATGAGAATGAGGGAAAAGAATTGAAAATCGGAGAAATCGGGTCAACGGAATGTATTTTTGGACTGGCGTCAGGCGTTAGCGTTTTGCAGTGATCTTTAGACGCTGACGAAGTTCAGTATCGAGGGCGTTTTGGGCACCAAGGCCCGTTTCCAATTTAAGCAAGCGCTGGCTAGTAACCGGTCGACTGGTTTTTCCATGGGGACAGGTTGCCCCAATACCTGCAATGCTGTTTGGAGGTTTTGGCACGAAAAACGATCGTCGATCGCGGTCGCTTCGGAGTGTTTAGAAAGCTTTATGCCGCTTGCATGTGTAAAAACGGGGACGTGAGCGTATCTCGGTATAGGTAGGCTGAGCATTTCGCGCAAATAAAGTTGCCTCGAGGTGTTGTCCATCAAATCGGCACCTCTGACAATATGGGATACGTCTTCGTTATTGTCATCGACGACAACGGCAATTTGATAGGAGGGTATTCCATCGCGACGCGAGACAACGAAGTCGCCAACAGTGCACGAGAGATTCTCACTATAGAGACCTTGGACCAAGTCGTTGAATTGATAGGGTTGATCGGGCACGCGGATACGTAGAGAAGAATGGACGTCGTTGGGCCTAGCCGAGTCTCGACACGTCCCCGGGTATTTTATTTTTCCGATCAGCTCTTTTCGCGAGCAATAGCAAGTAAAAAGAAGGCCTTGTTTTTCCAGATTCTCAAGAGCGGTTTTATAAAGGTCTCGATGGCTACTTTGCCTCACTATCGGGCCGTCCCACTCTAAGCCGTGTTTTTCAAGGGTAGTGAGAATGCGTCTTTCTGCCCCTATAACGACACGCGGCGAATCTAGGTCATCGATCCGAACGTGCCAGGTGCCGCCGTTGGAACGCGCATCGAGATAACTGGCGACCGCAGTGACGAGTGAGCCAAAATGTAGTGGACCAGAAGGTGTTGGTGCGAATCGACCTACGTACTTTTTTACTGGCACGGCTATCCGTGCAATTGCCGCTCACGCAGTTCGTCGCGGGATTTGCAGTCGATGCATTGGTTGGCCGTTGGGCGCGCTTCTAGTCGTCTCAACCCCACTTCCACTCCGCACGAATCGCAATAACCGTAATCTTCGGTTTTGATACGCTCGAGGGTTTGGTCAATTTTTTTTATGAGTTTTCGTTCTCTATCCCGCGTTTTCAATTCGATGCTGAATTCTTCTTCTTGCGCGGCTCTGTCCGTGGGATCGGGAAAATTGGTAGCCTCATCCTGCATATGAACCATGGTTCGGTCCACTTCTCCCATGAGGTCTTCTCGCCAATGTAAAAGTATCTGATGGAAGTGCTTTAACTGAAGGTCGGACATGTAGGCTTCATCGTTTGCCGGTACGTAAGGCGAAAAATTCCGGAAAGGTGATTCCAGGGCGTTGTGGTCTAACGCCTTTGCAATAGCGCGCGCTTTTTTCGGGATGGACTTTTTCGCATTTGTCTTCGGTTTGACCTTGGAGCTGATTGTTTTAGCTTTGCGTGCCGGGATGGCTTTCGATGGGGTAGATTTCTTTGGCTTCTGCCCGACCTTTGGCTTGGCATCTTTCGTTGGAAGATTGGATGATTTAGCTTTCGTCGTTGAGCGGGATGCGGCGGTTCCTGTGGCGGCCTTAACCTTCGGTTTAGTAGGGCTGTTCTTGTTGGATTTTGCTGCAGAAGACTTTTTGTCTGCCATCTTGACTTCGTATCCTTGTGCCCGAAATGGGGTCACTCCAGAGCAGGCCGCGTAAACTATCAAAACACTTGCGGGAAAACCATACGGTGACGCGAAGTTTTTCACCTCCGGTGGTTTTGACAGGACTTGGGGTAGCTGAGGACAATCTATTGGAAAACACTCCTTCGAAATGGGCTCGCCGTCAACCTCCATTCAAAGTCATGGAGGTTCTTAAAAAGGGTAGAGAATTAGAACGAGAAGGTCGTCGCGTAATTCATTTCGAGGTTGGCGAACCTGAATTCCCAGCGCCTTTGGCTATCGTGAAAGCGGGTAAGCAAGCCCTTGATGACGGGCACACGGGTTATAGCGAAGCTCTGGGGATACCTGAGCTTCGCATCGCGATTGCGGATGATTACCAGTCCCGTTTTGGAATTGATGTCGATCCAAGCCGTGTTGCGGTGACCACAGGTGCGAGTGGTGCCCTCAACCTCCTTTTTTCGGTGCTGTTGAATCCAGGCGACCGAGTTTTGATGCCTGATCCCGGTTATCCGTGCAATGAAGCGTTTGTACGTCTGGTTGGCGGAGAGCCAATACGAATGCCTGTCGATGAACATACTGGATTCCAACCGACAGCAAAGATAGTGAATGAATACTGGACGGCTAACACCGTTGGCGTGGTTCTGGCAACGCCGTCAAATCCGACAGGTGCAATGATTCAGAAGGCTCAACTTACGGCAATTAACGAGTTCGTTGCGGAACGAGGGGGTTTCGTGATGGTGGATGAGATCTATCAGGGCCTTGTCTACGAGCCAGATGTGACTGAGGTTGCTACTAGCAGCCTTGGTATCGAACCCAATTTGATCGTCGTCAATAGTTTTTCCAAGTACTTCGGGATGACGGGTTGGCGGCTAGGATGGTGCGTCGTGCCGGACGGTCTGATCGAAGCGCTTGAACGAGCCGCTCAAAACCTTTACATCGCGCCGCCTACCGTCGCTCAATATGCCGCATTAGCTGCATATTCTAGTGAGGGATTCCGCGTGTTGGATGAACGGCGTGTGCTACTTCAACAACGGCGAGACCTCATGCACCGTGGTCTCATCGACGCTGGGCTCGAGATTCCATTAATGCCGCGAGGCGCTATTTACCTCTACGCCAATATAAGTTCATTGGGCACTGACGCAGAAACTTTTAGTGCACGATTAATAGACGACTATCAGGTTGGGGTCACGCCGGGAACCGACTTTGGATCGTACCTTGCTAGGGACCATGTCAGGTTCGCGTTTACGGCGGATGAGCAGCACATCCGCGAAGGGACCGAAAAAATCAGCCATGCCGTTCGCCGATTCCAGAATGAAGTTTGATCCACCGCTTCGGAGTGGAGTGTTGATTCGCCGATACAAACGGTTTCTCGCGGATGTTGAAATTGAGGGACAACCCGAAACCATTCATTGTGCCAACACTGGCGCCATGCTTGGTTGTTCTGAACCGGGTAGTCGCGTCTGGTTTTCTACTTCTAACAATGCCAAGCGAAAATACCAGCATTCATTGGAGATCGTTGAGACAGCTAAATCGCACCTTGCGTGTGTGAATACGCTTCGGATTAACCGGATTGTTGAAGAGGCTCTCGCGAGCCGAATCATTGACATTGGGGCGGACCCCGCTAGCAACGTAGTGCGGGAAGTCCCTATTCCTGGCGAATCAGGGCGTTTTGACTTTGGCGTTGATGAAATACTTATTGAGGTCAAAAGTGTGACGTACGAACAAGGCGGTGATGGCTATTTCCCCGATGCTGTTAGCGTAAGAGCGACGCGACATATTCGAGCACTTGAGCGTTGTCGGGCAGATGGGATAAGAGCGATATTGCTTTTTTGCGCGGCCCATTCAGGTGTAAAGAGGGTGACGACGGCTAACCGAATCGACCCCGCTTATGCTTCTGCCGTCCGGGGTGCGCTCGATCAAGGAGTTGAGGTGATCGCTTTTGGCTGTTCGGTCTCCCCCGATGAAATTGCCGTCACGCATTCGATTCCCTTCTCGATATAGTCGACCCTCGACCTAAGAACTGAACGCTAGTTTTAGATCCTTATAGGCGTTTATAGATGGGAGGCGAGCACCGAAGCGGGTGACTATGCTAGATGCCGCGAAATTGGCGAACCTTGCCGCCTCAAACGCAGCCGCTTGCCGGGAAATCGCTGCGAGAAAAGCGCCGGCATACATATCTCCCGCGCCGTTGGTGTCGATTGCCTCAACATCGTAGCCTGGGACGACACGCCTGCCATCGCGACTGATGCACAGGCTGCCCTTGGGGCCCAGCGTGATGGCAACTTCCGGGGCAATATCGCTCAATTCGCGTGCGGCGATGTCGAGACGATCCGTGTGCGCCCACGCCAACGCTTCCTCCTCATTGCAAAAAAGCCGAGAAATTCCGTTGCCTAAGATGTTGTTCAACGCGTCGCGAAAAAAATTAACCATAGTTACGTCTGATAACGTCAAGCTCGTTGAGACGCTGTATTGATCCGCGATTTCGCGGGCATAGGTCGCGGCTTTTGCGCCGCTCGCGGAGGACGCTAAATAGCCTTCAATGAATAGGTGTCTGGACTGAGTGAGAGCGGTTTGGTCGACTTGGTTAATGGTCAGATGCTCAGACACGCCCAGACAAGAATTCATGGATCGCTGTGCATCGGGCGACACGAGAATTAAGCAACGACCCGAACTGCCGTTGGTGGCCGGATCTTGCGCATTGGTAGCGATACCGGCGTCATGCATTTCGGATACGAAATAATTTCCTGTGGGATCGTTTGCGACTCGGCACGAGTAATACGCTTGTCCGCCAAAACCTTGAATAGCGAATATGGTGTTTGCGGCCGAACCGCCGCACGCTTTATCCGGTACGCGCTCACGAAGGTTCGAAATGAGTCGTTCCATTTGTATTTCGTCCACCAAAGTCATGTGACCTTTGGCGATGTCGTTTTCGATGAGAAATTCATCGCCGATGGAATAAGCCATGTCGACGAGCGCATTTCCGATGCCGTAGACGTCGTATTGAGTCATGTCATTGAGCCAAAGACTCGATCGGCAGCGGCAATGGTTGCGCTAATTTCGGCCGATCCATGGGCACCTGAAACGAAGGCACTTTCGAAAGCGGACGGCGCGAAATAGATGCCGGCATCAAGCATTTGATGAAAGAAAAAATTGTATCGATCAACGTTCGAAGCTGCTGCATCCGCATACCCGGTTACTTCGTCTGCGGATGTAAAATAAAGGCTAAACATACCCGGGACGTAGTTGATTACGAGGGGAATTTGGTGGCGCTGCGCGGTAGCTTTGATTCCCTGGGTCAAGCGTTGAGTCTTGTTTGCGAGTTGTTGGTAAAACGTAACATCGAGAGATTCCAACATGGCGATCCCCGCTTGCATTGCGAGCGGATTTCCCGACAGGGTTCCAGCTTGGTAAATTGGTCCTGTCGGAGCGATTTGATTCATGATCGATGCTTGTCCACCGAAAGCGCCCACGGGGAGGCCTCCGCCGATGATTTTTCCGAGGGTTGTTAGATCGGGCTCGACTCCGTAAAGCTCTTGAGCACCCCCGGGGCCGACACGAAAACCGGTCATTACTTCGTCAAATATTAGTACGGAGTCGTATTCGCTGGTTAATCGTCTCGCCGTTTCGAGGAACCCTGGCGCTGGCGGTATACAACCCATATTCCCGGCAACGGGCTCCAGGATTACGCCACCGATTTCGTTTCCGTGACTTTCGAACACTTGTATCAAGGCGTTGGCGTCGTTGTACGGCAACGTGATTGTGTGTTGAGCGAGGGTTGCGGGAACACCGGGCGAGTCCGGAAGTCCGAGCGTAAGAACACCGGATCCCGCTTTGACCAGTAGTGAATCCGAATGACCGTGGTAACACCCCTCGAACTTGATAATTTTGTCGCGTTCCGTAAATCCCCGCGCTAGACGGATTGCCGACATCGTTGCTTCGGTACCTGAATTCACCATCCGTACGAGCTCGATCGATGGAATCCTTTCCACCACCCTCTCTGCCATAGTGATCTCTAATTCAGTAGGGGCACCAAAGCTAAGCGAAGTGGTCGCTTGCTTCTTGACAGCGTCAACGATGGGTTTAAAGCTGTGGCCTTGTATCATGGGTCCCCAGGACCCAACGAAGTCTATGTACTGATTCCCATCCGCGTCGGTGAGGGTTGCTCCTTCTGCTGAAACGAAAAAAATCGGCGTTCCTCCAACACCCTTGAAGGCTCGTACGGGTGAGTTCACGCCCCCCGGAATCGAGTGTCGTGCACGCTGCATTAATGCGTCGGATTGAACGTATTTCATTGAAGCCTCTATAAGGGTTTAACGACCACGAGGATCGTGATCGCAACTAAAACTAGAACCGGCATTTCGTTAAACCAGCGGTAAAACACGTGCGAATGGGTATCTTTATCGATTGCGAATTGGGTGAGCAGATGACCGCAATAAAAATGGTACGCGTAGAGCACTAGCACCAGACTGATTTTGATCCAAAACCAGATCGAAACGCGGTACAAGCTCCAGTTAATCGTCACGAGCCACAAGCCGAATATCGCGGTCGCGATCGCAGCTGGTGTCATGATAATGCGGAAAAGGGCACGTTCCATCACTCGAAACTGGCCCCGAACGGATGCATCTTGTGACATTGAGTGGTACACGAAAAGCCTTGGGAGGTAGAAAATTCCGGCAAACCAGCACACGACAGCAATAAGGTGAAAAGCTTTAACGTAGAGCATCTGGACACGGTTTTGAGACAACCGGGGATCATGGCACGTTAAACCCGTAGGCGGAAAGGCTTATTGGCTGCTGTGGGATCGCATAGCTAACGCGGTGTGTGTTCCGATGCGCTGTCGGTTCAACACACTGACCATTGGACAAACTGTTTTATTGGTTGAACTCTGTACGCAAAGGACTTCATCTCCTGCTTGGTCTAGTCTTGAGAGTGCTTCTGCTAGGGTCGAACGAGCATCAATCCGGGGTACGTCTTTTATTAATTGGGACATCACGCTTACGATACCGGTGCGCGAAAGGTGTTGTGCCCTCGCGGATGTGTGGCAAGGTGGACTCGATGGAAACTAAACGGCGCGTCCGCGAAGCCCCAAAGTATATAGTTGAACCGCTTTTAGAGCCTGAGTGCTAGAATCGCAGGTCTGATGGTGGACATGAACATCCAGATGTCAGTCCGAGCGGCTGATAAAGTATCTGAACTCATCGAGGACGAAGGAAACGATGAGCTCAAGCTTCGGGTATTCGTCACGGGAGGAGGATGCAGTGGTTTTTCATACGGGTTTACGTTTGACGACGCCATCGCGCAAGATGATACGGTGGTTCAACGAAGCGGAGTTACGATGGTTGTTGATCCCATGAGCTACCAATATTTGGTGGGAGCAGAGGTCGACTTCAAGGAAGACTTACAGGGATCACAGTTTGTCGTTACAAATCCGAACGCTTCTTCTACGTGTGGTTGTGGCAATTCATTTGCCATCTAAGCTTTAACCCCTGAGGGATAAAGGCATCCGAGTACGCGTTCCCCTTTGGCTCCGGTGGCTGAAGGGACGTTGCCGGGCACTTGATCTATAAAACAACGCGCCAACCAGGCGAACGCGCCGGCTTCGAGACTGTCGCCATCAACGTTGATTTCTTCTGAGCGGATGACCGAGCGATCGTTAAGATGTAAAGCCAGTCGCCGCATTAAATCCGCGTTCAAGCGTCCGCCGCCGCAAACGACAACGCGCGCTGCCCCGGGCCCCCACCGTTTGATTGCGTTTGCGGCGGTGACCGCGGTGAATTCGCACAACGTGGATTGGACATCACGGGCTTTTATTGTCGAGAATCCACGTAGCCCTTGTTCGATGTAATTCAAGTTGAACTTTTCTTTCCCTGTGCTCTTTGGTGGGTCGAGCGTAAAGAAAGTATCCTCGAGTAGTGCTTCAAGCAGTTCGTGTGAGACTCGACCAGATGCTGACCAATCGCCGTTGGCATCGTATCGGAGTTGTTTCGAATCGTTGACCCAGGCATCTAGGAGAGAGTTTCCCGGGCCGGTATCAAAACCAAAAAACGGCCTTTGATCGTTGGAATAGAGGATGGTGACGTTGGCGATGCCACCGATATTGAGAATGACTTGGTCGTCCTCGCAAGGGTGGAGTAGCGTTCGATGAAAGCTCGGAACTAGGGGAGCGCCTTCCCCATCCAATGCCAGATCCCGACTTCGGAAATCGGCGACGGTGTCTATCCCTGTAATTTCGGCAATGTGGCTGCCGCTTCCGATCTGCAACGAAAATCCCGGGTCCGCTTCGGGATGATGGCGAACCGTTTGACCATGACTCCCAACGGCTACAATTTCACTTGGATCGACGCCGTTGTCCTTCAAGAAATGAAGGATAGCCTTGCCGATGAACTCTCCTAGCTGTACGTGGGAGAGGCCAAGGCGAAATGCTTCGTTGGGTCCAGGCTGCAAGAGTTCGCGTAGTTGATCTCGAAGGCGTTCTGGGAGCGATATAGTGTTGGAAGCAGAAATCGTTGGCTTGTGTTCGATGTCAACCAACGCAATGTCGAGGCCGTCTATGCTGGTGCCGGAGATACAGCCGATAAAAAACCGCGACATGGCAGGTTAATCGGTGGCCGCCGTGAGGAGGTTCGGTGATTTGCGATTTTCGAGCAGAGCAAGGGTTGGTCGCATTTGCGTTCGGAAGCGTTTGAGCTCGTGCTTATTGATCGGATTTGATTTGGGTAGTGGTACGGTGCGCGGGTTCCTATGCTTTCCGTTGACAAGGAATTCGTAATGTAAATGGGGACCAGTTGCCCAGCCGGTTGATCCGACATAACCAATAACGTCCCCTTGATTGACTCTTTGTCCTCGTTTCGTATGAGGACCAAATTTTGAAAGGTGGAGATACTTTGTTTCGAATTCGGAGCCATGACCTATAACGACATAATTCCCATTTGCATTGGTATGACCGGCGACCCGTACTTGCCCCGTCCCGGCTGCCAGAACAGGTGTGCCGACCGGCGCGACATAATCGATTCCCCGGTGGGGCATTGTGCGATTCCACAGGGGGTGGATGCGCTTCATATTAAAGTTGGAGCTTATGCGCGTGAATTCTAGGGGAGCCCTCAAGAACGCTTTTTTCATACTTTCGCCGTTCGGGTTGAAATACCCAGTTGCACCTTCCCGATCCACGTACCGAAACGCCAAGTAGCTATCACTTTGATTTACGAATTTTGCAGCGAGGATGTTTCCGTAGCCGATAAAATCACCTCGTAGGTAGAGTTCTTCCACAACAAGGGCAAACTCATCGCCTTTGCGAATATCAAGGACAAAGTCGATATCCCATTGAAAGATCTGTGCTAATCGCATGGTTGTTTCATCGTCTAGCCCTATGCGCTGGCTGGCAACGAATAGCGAGTGATCGATGAGGCCTCGGATTACTTTAATTTCGATTTCGGGCGGGTGCGCGACTTGTTCTACGTCAAAGGAGCTGCCGTGGCGGGTAAAAACTAGTGACTGAAGTGGTGTTGGGGAATATTCCAGACGCGTCAGCGCACCGTCTTCTCCTCTTTCGAATATCAGCTTTTGGCCCGGAAAAATGTGTTTGAGGCGCTTGGCCAGTTGGTCGCTTTCTAACATGCTTTGCAGCTCTTTTGCAGAGAGACCCTCTCGTTGAAAAATTAGGGCGAGGTTGTCTCTCGGCTGAACGATGACAGTGCGTATGTCAGCTGGCGAGTCGTGCTCGATCTTTGATGTATTACCGACTTCAGAGGAAACCGTTGGATCGGAAGTTTCTGCCCGTGGGGGAGAATGTTTGCCGAGGGCGTTGACGTTAGCAACCGCAGGGTCTTCCCGGGGTAGATCGGCAATGCCGTAGCCATTGAGATCGGATAACGCAAGAAATGCGAGGACGATCGTCAATGCGAAGGCGATGGCACGGTGTGTGCGAGGGAGGTTACGTAAGGAGTACCCTCGCCACTTCGAATTCAAGTTGGACGTTGGCGGACCTATGCGTGGGGCAGTTCAAGAAGTTGCGCTAGTATATGGGTTTTGGTTCCGTTGGAAAGCCCTCGACGCCGGAATCTTGGCTTCCGACTTGTCCTTGAGCGAATTCGTATGGCTTCTCCTATAAGCGATCTAGAGCAGCGTCACCTTCTCGCTCAGACGTCCGATCGAGAAGGACTCGAGTCTCACTTACAAGAGTCGGGAAGGAGTTTGTACTGTGGTTTTGATCCGACGGCACCGAGTCTCCACATTGGCAGCCTAGTTCCGCTCCTCACCCTGCGGCGTTTTCAACTTTCTGGTCACTCTCCTATTGCGCTGGTGGGAGGGGCTACGGGCCTTATCGGCGATCCGTCTGGGCGCGTTGATGAACGGAGCCTAAACGAGGTCGATGTCGTGGGTGGCTGGGTGGAACGATTGTCCAAACAGGTCTCCCGGTTCGTTGATTTAGATGGATCGTACGCTGCCCGAGTGGTGGATAACCTAGAGTGGACCCGCTCGCTAAGTGCCCTCGATTTCCTTCGAGACATCGGTAAACACTTTTCGGTGAATGCGATGATGCAACGGGATTCTGTGAAGAATAGGTTAGGTCGTGAAGGCGAAGGGATTTCATACACAGAGTTTAGCTACATGCTCATGCAAGCCTACGACTTTCTTGAGTTGTCCCGTCGTTATCACTGCACGATTCAGGTTGGAGGTAGTGATCAGTGGGGCAACATGGTTAGTGGGATCGATTTGATCCGGCGAGTGGATAGTCAGCAAGCATTCGTCCTCACTGTACCGTTGATCACACGCGCTGACGGGCTCAAATTCGGAAAGACGGCGGATGGAGCGATTTGGTTGGACCCGGAGATGACGTCACCGTATCGTTTTTATCAATTTTGGCTGAACACTTCCGATGACGATGTTGTGTCTTTTCTTGGCTACTTTACCTTTGTCGATTTAGGCGACATTGCAGAGGCGGCGGATATGGTGCGTGATCGCCCTGGAGAACGAAGTGCTCAACGTCTTCTTGCGCGAGAAGTCACGTTGTTAGCTCACGGAAAAGAGGCTTTATCATCAGTAGAACGGATCACCGGAGCTTTATTTGGCGGTGTCGTGGCGGACCTTAGCAGTGATGATTTGGAGCAGTTACGGCTCGACGGGATGGATTCGACGTTGGTGGAAGACGAGGAAGAGCTGTTGTCGGCTCTTGTACGGGCCGATGTCGCTAAGTCTCGGGGAGCTGGTCGTAAACTGATTGACGGTAAGGGGCTTCATCTAAATGGCGATCTGGTCCAATTTTATAACCGGGCCCTTCGTCGCGACGAGGGACTGTTCGGTCGATACCATTTGTTGCGACGAGGCAAAAAATCCTGGCATATGTTTTATCACGACTGATCAAATCCGAGAGACTAATTAGCTCTCAAACGAAAATACAAAATAGCTGTGAATAGGCATTGCGGCATCACGGGGCGTGCGTATAATACGCAGCCTTCGGCCCGCAGCATGATCCTTCAACCTCACTAATTGAGGCGTGGAATCTCGTCGGGCGGTTCTTTAACAGTTGAATAAGCCATTCGTGTGGGCGCTCGCAAATGAAGTTGAGTCCTTGGCGAACCCTTTGTCTGCTGGGATCCCTCTGGGATCGGCAGCGGACTGGACTATTTAAAGTGAAGAGTTTGATCATGGCTCAGATTGAACGTTGGCGGCAGGTCTCATACATGCAAGTCGAACGAGAAAGGTCCTTCGGGACCGAGTAAAGTGGCGGACGGGTGAGTAACGCGTAGGAATCTACCTAGTAGTGGGGGACAACCCGAGGAAACTCGGGCTAATACCGCATACGACCCAAGGGTGAAAGCGGGGGATTTTCGAACCTCGTGCTATTAGAGGAGCCTGCGTTGGATTAGCTTGTTGGTGGGGTAACGGCCTACCAAGGCGACGATCCATAGCTGGTCTGAGAGGACGATCAGCCACACTGGAACTGAGACACGGTCCAGACTCCTACGGGAGGCAGCAGTAAAGAATATTGCGCAATGGGCGAAAGCCTGACGCAGCCATGCCGCGTGTGTGAAGAAGGCCTTAGGGTTGTAAAGCACTTTCAGTGGCGAAGAAGGGTAGGGGATTAATACCCCCGTACTTTGACGCTAACCACAGAAGAAGGTCCGGCTAACTCCGTGCCAGCAGCCGCGGTAATACGGAGGGACCGAACGTTAATCGGAATTACTGGGCGTAAAGCGCGCGTAGGCGGTTTGTTAAGTGGGATGTGAAAGCCCTGGGCTCAACCTAGGAATTGCATCTCAAACTGACGGGCTAGAGTGTAGTAGAGGGAGGTGGAATTTCCTGTGTAGCGGTGAAATGCGTAGATATAGGAAGGAACACCAGTGGCGAAGGCGGCCTCCTGGACTAACACTGACGCTGAGGCGCGAAAGCGTGGGGAGCAAACAGGATTAGATACCCTGGTAGTCCACGCCGTAAACGATGAGAACTAGCCGTTGGGCCCCATTGGGGCTTGGTGGCGCAGCTAACGCGTTAAGTTCTCCGCCTGGGGAGTACGGCCGCAAGGTTAAAACTCAAATGAATTGACGGGGGCCCGCACAAGCGGTGGAGCATGTTGTTTAATTCGATGCAACGCGAAAAACCTTACCACCCCTTGACATCCACGGAACTTTCTAGAGATAGATTGGTGCCTTCGGGAACCGTGTGACAGGTGCTGCATGGCTGTCGTCAGCTCGTGTCGTGAGATGTTGGGTTAAGTCCCGTAACGAGCGCAACCCCTATCCTTATTTGCCAGCGGATCATGCCGGGAACTCTAAGGAGACTGCCGGTGACAAACCGGAGGAAGGCGGGGATGAGGTCAAGTCATCATGGCCCTCACGGGGTGGGCTAGAAACGTGCTACAATGGGAAGTACAAAGGGCTGCAAGCCCGCGAGGGTGAGCGAATCCCAAAAAACTTCTCGTAGTCCGGATAGGAGTCTGCAACTCGACTCCTTGAAGTCGGAATCGCTAGTAATCGCGAATCAGAATGTCGCGGTGAATACGTTCCCGGGCCTTGTACACACCGCCCGTCACATCATGGAAGTGGGTTGCACCAGAAGTAACTAGTCTAACCTTCGGGGGGACGGTTACCACGGTGTGGTTCATGACTAGGATGAAGTCGTAACAAGGTAGCCGTAGGGGAACCTGCGGCTGGATCACCTCCTTAACCTAAAAGATGGTTTAAGTCTGTTCGAATGAACGAGCCTCGCTATGCGAATCTCTGGAAATCGGATGAGACGGATACACCATCCAGCTAGGGACTCGATCTTTAGGCACGAGCTAGAATTTCTTAGGAGATTCTATGGCGACGCTCAGCGTCGCCCCCACACGAATGGTTTATTCACATAAATCGGGCCTATACGACCGGGTCTGTAGCTCAGTTGGTTAGAGCGCACCCCTGATAAGGGTGAGGTCGGTGGTTCAAATCCACCCAGACCCACCACTTGTACCCTCCGCACGAAACCAGCCAACCCGAGGGGCCGTAGCTCAGCTGGGAGAGCACCTGCCTTGCACGCAGGGGGTCAGGAGTTCGATCCTCCTCGGCTCCACCATACGCGGCTCTATCGTTCGAGTCGGGGTGTCGGTTGGCCCATTGGTTGAAGCGTCAGTAGATCTGCGACGCTCGGCCACCACTAGAGCGCTAAAATCGAAGCGAAAAAAATAACGTTTTGATGTTGGCGTTTATTCCTGAAAAGAATGAATTCCCGCTCTTTAACAATTTGAAACTGATGAAGCCGTGTTTTTCACGTATGCGTGAAAAACACTCCGCTCTGCCGGCATTTTTGTCGGTTAGAGCAACAATTGTTCGATGTGCCTGGGATAGCTTGATTGCTATCCCGCAGTCCGCCTACCGCGGCGGTACTGCTGGTATATCCGGCGAAAGTTTAACGACGATTAGCTTAACGAACGTTTCGTTCGTTGGGTTATATGGTCAAGTGAACAAGCGCATCTGGTGGATGCCTTGGCAGCTGAAGGCGATGAAGGACGTTGTAGCTTGCGATAAGCCTCGGGGAGCCGGCAAACAGGCTTTGATCCGAGGATTTCCGAATGGGGAAACCCGACGCTCTTGAGCGTCATCATTGACTGAATTCATAGGTCAATGAAGCGAACCCGGGGAACTGAAATATCTAAGTACCCGGAGGAAAAGAAATCAACCGAGATTCCCTTAGTAGCGACGAGCGAAAGGGGAGCAGCCCTTAAGCATACATATTGTTAGCAGAAGTCTCTGGAAAGGGACGCCATAGTGGGTGATAGCCCCGTATGCGAAAACGATATTACTGTGAAATCGAGTAGGGCGGGGCACGTGAAACCCTGTCTGAACATGGGGGGACCATCCTCCAAGGCTAAATACTCTCAGCTGACCGATAGTGAACCAGTACCGTGAGGGAAAGGCGAAAAGAACCCCTGTGAGGGGAGTGAAATAGATCCTGAA
>JAKUTI010000249.1 GCA_022448765.1 Pseudomonadales bacterium | reverse complement strand
ATACACGGACCAGGCATTACCGTGCGTGATCGGCATGACATTGGTGACACGCTCGTCCTGAGTCAGGACCTCGTGCATGGTCTTGACCGCGTCGAGATCGTCGACTCGAAAGGCGAAATGCGCGACGTTGTTGCTGCGGCCACTGTGTTCTCGGGTTGCAGAGAATCCCAGCTGATGATGGTCGGTTTCGACTTGGCTCAGAAAGACAAATTCGTTTCCGCCGACGTCTCCTCGATCCGTTACTTCGAAACCCAGAACGTTGGTGTAGAAGTCGACCATTGCGTCCATGTCGGTGACGTGGACAAAAGCGTGTGACCACCTTAGTTGCATGACGTGTTGCCTTATCGCGACGAACGTTGCATCAGAGTACTCCAAAACGCCATAGTTGAGCACATGGAAGAAATTGATACGGACAAGCTCCTTGACGCCATTACGGCCGTGGTCCCGCCGGTCCTTAAGGCTTTAGAGACGCTGGCGTACGTGAGCCGTCACTTGCACCCGCCCAATGTCGCCCCGCTTGCCGATGCGGCGACCCAAGCGGCAATGCCGATTCGTGAAGGGATGGACGAATTCAAACGCTTGACTCTGCCACCTCATCTCACCGAGTTTGCGTCGCACCTCGAAAAAGTGGTCGACCATGTCTGTCGGGCTTGCGACGGTCTGGAACAGAGTGTGGATGATCCGAATGGACTTATGGGGGCGTATCGAGCCCTACGTCACCAAACTCGCGCCATCGAAGCGCTGTATCCGATCGCACTGATGCTTCCCCCCGTCGGTCGTTTTTTCATCGAAGAAGGTTTGCGTGACAATGAAGCGTTGGCGGCAAAGTTGGCGGAAGCTGACCCGACCCGAGAAAACGTCGGCGTCATTCATGCGGGAAACGAAAAAGGGACCCGTGGTGGCTTCTCAATGTATGTTCCCGAGTATTACCTGGAGTCCGAACCCTGTCCGTTGATTGTGGCGTTGCATGGAGGATCGGGACACGGGCGCGACTTCCTTTGGACCTGGGTCCGGGAAGCCAGGAGTCGAGGGGCTATTTTGATTAGTCCGACGGCAAGAGGTGACACATGGTCGTTAATGGGGCCGGACATCGACAGTGCAAATATTGAACACATGGTGCAATACGTGGGTGAGCATTGGAGTATTGATTCGTCGAGGCGACTGCTAACAGGGATGAGCGATGGGGGTACATTCACCTACGTGTCAGGGTTGCGCGATGAGTCTCCGTTTACCCATCTCGCTCCAAGTTCGGCGAGTTTCCACCCGATGCTGCTTGAGGGCTACACCAGCGCTCGCATGAGCGAGCTACCGATATACATTATGCATGGCGTGCTCGATTGGATGTTCCCGATCGACGTTGCGCGTGCCGCCGACACGGCCTTGCGTGGGGCTGGTGCCCGAGTCACTTATCGGGAAATCGACGACCTTTCCCATACGTATCCCCGAGACGAGAACCCTCGCATCATGGATTGGTTTCTAAACGACGCTTCTCCGAACTGACTCGTTTTCTCTTGAGTAGAACGGTTCCTAAACCTCGGCTTCCGCGGTCACCGGATCGATCATCTTACGCACGGGCGTGACTATCGATGCGGGGAAGCCGCTGCGCTCCGAATGTTCCTCGATCAGCGCTGGGTCGTCTGCAATATAGATACAGAATGTCTTATCGCCAGCGACGTAGGAATGTTCCCATTGAATGTTTTTATGTTCGCTCTTCATCGCCGCGAGGACCTCGTTGGATTTCGAGGCCGCATCCCGAAGTGCATCTCGCTCGGCTGAGCCAATTTCAGGAATGTCCCTTTCGATCACGTACCTAGGCATTAGTCCTTCCTATTTATTTGACTGAATTAAGCGCCGGCACTGACCGAAAAATTCAGTGCGGCGGCGGTTTTATAAGCTGGTCGTTCGTGCAGTTTAGCTCGGTATTCGTTCAAATTGTCAGCGAGTTCAAACTTGTAAGCGTGGGCCCAGTCCAAGCAAGACGTTAATAAGATGTCGACGCCGGAAAAGCTTTCACCCACGGCGTATTCTTTATGTTCGAGCCTCTTCTCAGCCCATGTTATTTGTTTAGTGAAGCCGTCGCGTGCTGCTCGTAAGGCCTCGGGGGCTTCTCCGTAGAGCTTGGCAAGGTCACCGTGACGACGGATGATGTACAGCGTGTGGGCATCGAGCTCCATCAAAATGTACGAAGTCCACTCGTTGTAGCGAGCCCGTTCCCGGCTGCCGGGCTCAGGCGTGAGCATGCCGTGCTTGTCGCCCAAATAGGTGACGATGGCTGCGCTCTCGGTCAGCACAAAATCGTCGTCGACCAACACGGGTATTTTCTCTTTGGAGTTTAAGCTCTGAAACGTTGCCTCTTGTGTTTCGCCTGTTCGCGATCCGATTAACTTCGGCTCGTACTCGAGTCCAAGCTCGTGCAATGCCCAGTGCACTCGAATCGTCCTGCCGGTCGCGGCGCCCCACACGGTGATCGTCATCTCAAGGTCTCGGTAACTCGCGTTCAACCTCGTAGAAATGAACCTCGGCGGTCGTGGGTGAGTGTTCCGACATCGCGGCTTGGAACGCACTCATGTGCGGTGTGGCAAAATGAACGCGAAGTGCTTCCATGCTTTCCCATCGCTCGGTGATGCGGACGACGCCGGGTTCGTTCACTTCGACCGAAAACGTGTAATCAAAGCAACCGTTCTCGTTTCGACTCGCCGTTTCCATTGCACCGAATGCGGGTTTGAGTGCTTCAATATGGTTCGCGGTCAGTTCTAGGCGTCCGTTCACGATGATCATGGGTTACTCCCTTGTTACCTACCTCGGATTCGTAATCTCGACAAGAAACGCCGGAAAGGGCCGATGATACCAAGGCTTTTAACTGGATATATATACAGTTATTCTAAACACCTTTGCATGGCGATGGCTGTGAACGAAAAAAAGTTCCATAAAGGTCGTGGAGCGATCTCCAATCCAGCATCACGTTTTGACCCGACCGTGAGCGAACCCATCGACGACGGTTGGAATGAGGTCGAAGTAGCAGAAATTGGCTCGAGTACCCCTAAAACGAAATTTTTCCCTGACCAGACACGACAGATTATCGCGACCAATAAATCCCCTGACATTTCCTTTGATCGATCCATCAATCCCTACAAAGGCTGCGAGCACGGCTGCGTGTATTGCTACGCGCGGCCAACGCACGCTTTTTTAGGACTCTCGCCGGGGCTCGATTTTGAAACTCAGATTTTCTACAAAACCGAGCCTGCAGTGCGGCGGGGTGAAGCGCTCGAACGGCGTGGATACAAAGTGCGGCCCATTGCCATGGGAACCAATACAGATCCCTAACAGCCATGTGAGCGGCAGCTGTGCGTCACGCGGGAGATCCTGAAGACGCTGCTAACGTACCGACATCCGGTCACGCTCGTTACTAAGAGCGCTTTGATTTTGCGGGATCTTGACATATTGACGGAATTAGCAAAGTTCGAACTTGTCCAGGTTT
>JAKUTI010000248.1 GCA_022448765.1 Pseudomonadales bacterium | reverse complement strand
CTCCACTCAAATGCGAAACCCTTTATCGGTCGCGATACTTCCTCATCCCAAATCGTCCAGGGATCGTTACAGAAACGTCCGTCATCGAGTTGTTCAGCGCGATCCAATTTATGAAAGTAAATTACTGCGCCACCGAGCGCGGCGTCGGTACGATCCGTTGCACGTTAATGCCCTCTCGATCCATCATCTCGCCCACCCGCGGAGCAAATGAGCTTTTCCATTCGTCGCTTTCATAGACGGCTGCATAGAGACGCTCTCGTTCACCTTCCGAACTAAAACGACGCATCCATACATACGTCGTCGGGTCTTCTTCACCACGAAAACTCCCAGTAATCACCATCCCTTTGCCAACTTGAAAGGGAATAATTTCACTCTCCATTAATTCGACAAACGCGTCCATTTTCCCGTCAACGACCTTGTATTGCCTCAACTCATAGAACATTCGATTCCCCCTTCGTAATTCACCAGCGAAGCTTCTCAGCCGCGCCCTTTAGCTCGAAACCATCACCGTGCCCCAGAACGCGACCCGACCTTTGATTTCGGCTGCGGCCGGTTTTGGATCTGGGTAATGCCAGGCCGCGTCAGCCTCGGTTTTCCCGTTCACGACCACGTCTAGATAATGCGCCGTCCCCTTCCAGGGACAAAAAGACGTCGTCTCACTAACGACAAAAAATTCTTCCGCAAGCGCCCCGCGAGGAAAGTAGTGATTACCCTCAACAACCACGGTGGCCTCGCTTTCCGCGATGACCTGACCATCGCATGTTGCCTTCATAGATACCCCCTCCGCTCCTTGAAGCGTGACACGCCAGAACGCCCTTTGACAACGTAACGAACTGAGTGTGACGCAACTTGCGCTACGTTGTAACGATCGCCGCTCCACCTTTTTTGACAAGATCGGCGCGTCCCGGCGACGGCGGGATGTTGGTGCCCCTTTCGCATGCTGGCCGATTCCGCATTTGTTCCATCCATCGTGACAAGTTGTCGAGTCCTTCAACGGGAACGCGCGCCCACTTGTGACTTCGGATCCAGGACCAATTGGCGATATCGGCGATGGAAAAGTCATTGACCAGCCACTCCCGTCCCGCCAGTTGGCGATCGAGGACTTCGTATAATCTTCGCGACTCATTGATGTATCGATCTGTCGCGGCTGGAACGTCCTCCGGGAAATAGCGCACAAAAACGACCGCTTGACCTTGCATGGGGCCGATGCCAGCCATCTGGAACATCAACCATTGAATCACTTCCGATCTCCCTTGGGCATCTGGCGGAATCAACTTTCCCGTTTTTTCAGCAAGATAGAGCATGATGGCGCCTGACTCGAAGACCGCGAACCCATCGTCAACGATCGCGGGGATGCGGCCATTTGGATTAATCGCAAGAAAGCTCTCTTCGTGCTGCTCCCCTGCGGACAAGTTCACCATTCGTAGCTGGTAATCAAGGTCCATCTCTTCAAGCGTCATGGCCACTTTCCATCCGTTGGGGGTGGGCGCCGTGTAAAACTCCAACATCGTCAATTAGTCCTCATTACGGAAATATTAAAGCCCAATCGCATGCCATCGATTTCAGCGTTGAACTCTTCAGTGGAACCCTGCTCGAATTCGCTGGCAAGCGTTTCCCCTGCCACATAATCCGCATGGATTTTAAGCGCTTCGAGTAGACGCTCGTCGCCCGAATAGACAAGCCTGATTCGGTCCGATACGTCTAGTCCCGATTCCCGCCGAGCTCGTTGGATACGATTAACTGCCTCCCGCGCATACCCTTCGATCACCAGTTCGTCATTCAGATCGCAAACCAAATCGATCGATATCAAACGATCGGTGACCACATTAGTTCCGGGTCTCGCTTCACGAAATACCTGAATCTCTTCCTCTATAAAAAGCTCGCCGCCGAGGGTGATCTCGTTTTCGTCATGCAAGATTGCGATGTCATCGGCCGTCATGGACTCGATCAAAGCTTGATACTCTTTCATGCGTTTTCCGAGACGTTTCCCTAACAATGGAAAGTTAGGCTTGGCATACAGCGCAATGTATTGAGCCTCATCAATTACATACCTGACTTCTTTCACATTGAGCTCCGAGCGCACATAGTCTTCCAGTCCTCGAATAGCCTCAAGAATGTCGCGATCTCGATGAATAATCGTTACGACAGACAATGGGGTCCGGAGGTTGATCTTGACCTCTTCTCTTTTTCGTCGACCCAACAACACCACCTGCTGCATGCGCGTCACGGCATCCTCAAGGTCACGATGAATCTCTGAAGGATCCGCTTCAGGGTAGCTGCACAAGTGCACAGACGATGGCTTGGGGCGCCGCTCAGCTAAGGCCGACATCTCTCGATAGACATGCTCGGAAAGAAAAGGCGCGAAAGGTGCCATGACAATAGAGAGTTCTCGTACGGCGCGATACAACGTCGAGTAGGCAGCAATCTTGTCTGCCGTGATGTCATCCCCCCAGTATCGCGATCGGTTCAATCGTATATACCAGTTGGTCAAGTCCTCGATGAAATCAAATAGTTTGGGGACCACGTTGTACAGACGATACTGTTCCATCTCGTCTCGGATTCCAGCTTTCAGCGTCTGCAGTTTGGAAAGGATCCATTGATCGAGGACATTGCTTCCGATGTAATCGCCCTTATCCGGTGTCCAATGATCAATGGATGCGTACGTCTGAAGAAACGCAAAAGCGTTGTACCACGGCAGTAGGGCCCTTCGAGCCATATCCCGAACGCCGCTGTCCGCAAAGCGTTGTTCTTCACCTCGAACCAATCCCGAATTGATGAGGTAAAGCCGCAGCGCGTCGGCCCCGTACGTCTCCATGAGATCCCCGGGAGGCGTGTAATTTCGCTGGCTTTTCGACATCTTCTTGCCGTCTTCGGCCATCACCATGCCGTTCACGATCACATTGCGGAAAGCGGGTTTTTCGTACAGCGCGGCCGCAAGCACCGTCAGGGTATAAAACCACCCCCGGGTTTGATCCAACCCCTCGGCAATAAACTCAGCCGGAAATCCTTGTTCAAAAACTTTTTCGTTTTCGAACGGGTAGTGCAACTGGGCGTACGGCATCGAGCCCGACTCGAACCAACAATCAAGTACCTCTTCAATCCGTCGATAAAAGCCCTCCTCGCCATCGACCTTGAATTCCAAGGGGTCAACGAATTCCCGATGCAGATCCTCAACCCGCACCCCGCTAAGTTGCTCCAACTCGTCGATCGAACCAACACAGATTCGATTACCCGAAATCTCGTTTTCCCATATCGGGAGCGGCGTTCCCCAAACGCGGTTGCGGGAGATGGCCCAGTCGTTTGCCGACTCCAGCCAATGCCCAAATCGACCCTCCTTAATGTGTCCGGGTACCCACAGAATTTGCTCGTTTGCGGCGGCCAAGTCACCGAGGAAATCGGTTACCCGCACGAACCACGAGGGCACGGCTCGATAGATTAACGGGGTATCGGATCGATAGCAGTACGGGTAACTATGCTGGATCGTTTCCTGATCCCATAACGCCTCCGTCTCCTTA
>JAKUTI010000247.1 GCA_022448765.1 Pseudomonadales bacterium | reverse complement strand
TAACTATGTAAACAGTGCCGAAACACTCTCGCCGGTGTGGATCGCATGGATTGCATCCGCGAATAGATGGGCAACGGATACGACTTCAATCTTCTCACTCGTCGCTTTTGTCGGTAACGGAATGGTGTCAGTGACGACCAGGCGTTCGATGGACGAATCTTCGATCCGCTGGATGGCATTACCGGACAACACGGGATGTACGACTGCGGCCTCGACGCGGGCAGCGCCATGTGTGCCAATAAATCGTGCGGCTTCGATCATGGTTCCGCCGCTGGCAATTTCATCGTCAATGATAAGCCCATTCTTTCCTTGGACATCCCCGATAAGCGCGACGGCTTCCGGATTTTCAGAATCGTCCACGCGTCGTTTATCGACCACGGCGATCGGGAGATTCAGCCGATTGGCGTAATCGCCCAAATCTTTCGCTTCACTGACGTCGCCGGCGACTAGCACGCTGTTCTCCATGGCCGTCGTTTCGCGAAGTCGATCGCATACAACGGGCGTGGCATTGAGTTGGTCGACTGGTATACGAAAGAAGCCGCCGACTTGAGGTGAGTGTAGATTCATGGTCAAAACTCGATCTGCCCCGGCGGTTTCGAGAAGGTCTGCCATCAACCTCGCGGTAATGGATATTCGAGGACGGTCTTTTTTGTCCGAGCGGGCATAGGGAAAATACGGTAAGACCGCGGTGACTCGGCGGGCCGACGCATGTTTTAGCGCGTCAATGATGATCAGTAATTCGACCAGGAAATCGGATACTGGTGGACACGATGTTTGGATGACGAAAACGTCCGACTCACGCACGTTCTCAAGACTTTGAAACAAGATATTTTCGTTGCCGAATCGGACGATGTCTGTTGGGCTCAGAGGAACACCGAGATGGTTGCTTATATCTTGCGCGAGTTTGGGGTGTGAGCTCCCAGCGATGATCTTGATATCATTTGCCATGTCTTAGCGGTCTCTGGTGCTGGAACACCATTATCTTCACATTGCAGGTTCAGGTAAAAGGCGAAACAGTTTTTGGGGTAAATATTGATGCGGAGACGCGCTGTAAGCACTACCGCACAAACCTCGATGTTGTCGCGATTAGGTTTTATTGCTGTAAGCGCTGGTATGCGTGTCACGATTGCCATGTCGCTATAGCGAACCATGCAACCGACGTCTGGCCGCGACGATTGTGGGAGCAACAGGCGATACTTTGCGGTGTCTGCGGTCATCGGCTTTCTGTGCACCAATACCTGAAGAGCAGCTCCGTTTGCCCCTCGTGCACATCTCATTTCAATCCAGGCTGTCAATTGCATCATCACCTTTACTTCGAGTCGTTTAGTTGAGTACCCGTCTAGCCATCGATATTGGTGGCACCTTCACCGACGTTGTTCTACAGCACGAAACGGAGCAAACGACGACCAAGGTACTCACTACACACGATGATCCAACCAACGGCGCGTTGGCCGGCGTTACGGCAGTGTTGGATGAGTCGAATGTCGAAACCGATTCCATCGAAATGGTGGTGCATGGAACGACGCTCGCGACGAACGCACTCATCCAAAGGCGCGGTGCAAAAACCGCGCTTCTGACGACGGCCGGTCACCGCGATGTGATCGAGATGGCGTTCGAAAATCGTTTCGACCAATACGACTTAAACATTGATCGAGCGCAGCCACTGGTGGCGCGAGCGCTGCGCATACCAATCGTTGAGAGAATGAATGCAGCGGGTGAGGTGCTCACTCCGTTAGATATAGAAGCTGTTGACGAAGCGCTTGACGTCCTCGAGCGCGAGAACGTCGAGAGCGTGGCGATCGGATTCTTACATTCCTATGCGAATTCGAAACATGAAGACTTGGTAGCAGCTCGGTTGAGTCAACGGTTCAAGGATGTTGCGCTAACGCTCTCCTCTGCGGTCTGTCCCGAGATTCGTGAATACGAGAGGTTTTCGACGGCTTGCGCTAACGCCTATGTGCTTCCGATCATGGGACGCTATTTATTGCGACTTGAAACCCGATTATTCGAGTTGGGCTTTAGGTGCCCAATGTTGATGATGACGTCGGGCGGTGGCCTAACGACGTTTGAGACAGCGGCTCGTTTCCCCATTCGGTTGGTGGAGTCGGGTCCTGCTGGAGGTGCCATTCTCGCCAGTCAAATTGCGGCGGAACTCGATCTTGGCGAGGTCATATCGTTCGACATGGGCGGCACGACTGCAAAGATTTGCTTGATCGACAACGCGCGACCTCAATTTTCGAGGGCGTTCGAAGTCGATCGACGCTATCGATTTAAAAAGGGCAGCGGACTACCTGTACGAATACCCGTGATTGAGATGGTCGAAATAGGTGCTGGCGGTGGCTCAATCGTTTCCGTGGACAATTTAAATCGATTACGCGTGGGACCGGAGAGCGCCGGTTCCGAGCCAGGACCGGCCTGTTACGGAAAGGGTGGACACCAAGCCACGGTCACGGACGCGGACGTAGTCATGGGTAAGCTGGATGCGGCGCGGTTTGCCTCTGGCCATATACGGCTGGATGTTGATGCAGCCGCTGTCGCATTAAGAAAATCCGCGGGCGATTCCCTGGACTTCGATGTTAACCAAGCGGGCTTTGCCGTATCAGAAATCGTTGATGAGAACATGGCGGCGGCTGCCCGGGCTCATGCCAGTGAGTGGGGCAAGGCTTTAACAGGTAGAACGCTGATCGCATTTGGCGGTGCGGCTCCGTTGCACGCAGCCCGTCTCGCGTCAAAGCTCGGGATTAATCGCGTGCTTATCCCGACGGCTGCTAGTGTGGGATCGGCGATCGGTTTTTTGCTCGCACCGGTGTCCTACGAAGTTGTTCGTAGTCGGTACATGAGACTCTCAGGATTTGATGGAAGGCTTATCGAAAGAGTGACTGGAGAGATGCGAGAGGAAGCATCAGCCGTCGTCACGGCTGCCTCGCAAGGACAAAGCATTGTTGAGATCGCGAAGGCTTATATGCGTTATGTCGGTCAAGGGTACGAAATCGCCGTTGAATTTGGTCCCAATTACACCAAGCAGCAGTTGTTCGAGGCGTTTGAACGATCGTATGAGGGGTTGTATGGACGAATCATTCCGGGTCTCGATATCGAGGTATTGAGTTGGACTCTCACGCTAACCGCGGGTGAAGAGCTGGCGACACCCATCGACAAACCGTTCTCAGGTTCTTTGGGGAGTGCCGACTATCCGTCGCGGCAAATGATGGACGGTGGAGAAATGGTTTCAACCAAACAGGTCCTTCGTGACCAATTATCGCAACACCAACGGTTCGAAGGACCGATGCTGATTATCGAGGATCACACGACGACCGTTATTCCTTCTCGCTTCGAGGTGCACGTCAATGCGCGCGAAGATTTGGTGATAGAAAAGGTGGGGAATGAAAGCGCTTGACGCCCTAAATCTGCAGCTCGTTTGGGATCGACTATTGGCCATCGTCGAGGAGCAAGCACAAACCCTTATGCGCACGGCCTTCTCAACCGTTGTACGCGAAGCGGGAGACCTTTCCGCCGGCGTTTTTGACACGAACGGTGCAATGCTAGCGCAAGCGATAACCGGAACCCCCGGACACGTCAACGCCATGGCGCGGTCTGTAAGTCATTTCCTCAACCGCTATCCCTTGTTAAGCATGAAGCAGGGAGATGTGTTTCTGACCAACGATCCTTGGTTGGCGACAGGTCATCTCAACGA
>JAKUTI010000246.1 GCA_022448765.1 Pseudomonadales bacterium | reverse complement strand
ACTACACGTTACTCGATCGCGGGATTTTGATGTGCTACGACGCACGAACAGGGCAGGAAGTCTACCCGCGGCAGCGCGTGACGGCTGGAACGCTGTTTACCGCGTCTCCGTGGGCCTATAACGGGAAGATTTTTGCTCTGAGCGAGGATGGCGATACGTATGTAATTAAAGCTGGCTCTGAGTTTGAAGTGCTTGGGCGTAATTCACTCGATGAGATGACGTTAGCGACACCAGCTATTGCCAGGGGGAGTATTTTCTTACGCACGGCATCGAAGTTGTACCGAATATCAGCAGATTAGATGGCAAGTGATTGAACCGTGGCGAAACCGGATGTAGGATTCATCCTTAGAAGTTTTTACGAATAAAGGAGCGGTCGATGATGAGAAGCCGTATGTGTGTCTTGATAGCGATGTTACTGGTTGTGCCCATCGTGGGCGTTGCACAATCTGGTAGTAATGCTTCAGACGAGGTTCTGCGGACCCCTGATGGTCAACCAGATATATCTGGGATCTTTACGTTTCGGACGCTGACTCCACTTGAGCGACCGTCGGCGCTCGCTGGGCAGGATACGCTTGATGCTGAATCCGCGGCTCAGTTTGAAGCATCAGAGCGGATTCGTCTGAACAGGGACCTTTATGATCCTGAGACGGGTGCGCCGAGTGCGGGTTATCAGTCTAGGGCCGAAGGCGGTGTTCTTTCTTACAATGAATTTTGGTATGAACGCGGTGTTGAATTAACGTCCGACAAACGGACATCACTGATTATCGATCCTCCAGATGGTCGGATACCTTTTACCGACAAACACCGCGAAGAACGTCGGGTTCGGCGACTGAATCTGCGAAATGGCTTCGCCGATCATTACACTGATAGAAGTCTAGGCGACCGTTGTTTGATGGGGTTTAATGCGGGACCGCCCATGACTGCGGCGTCCTATAACAACAACGTGCATATTCTGCAGACGCCGGGGCAGGTTGTCATCATTAACGAGATGGTGCACAACGCACGAATTATTCCGATTGATGGTGGCGAGCATGGTTCACTCCGACAATGGTCAGGCGATTCTCGGGCACATTGGGAAGGTGAAACGTTGGTCATCGAAACATTGAATTTCCGTACGGAGACGAGTTTACGTGGTTCGACGAAAGATACCCATTTAATCGAGCGGCTCCGTCGACTCGACCGGGATACGGTGATGTACGAATTTACCGTTCAAGATCCAAATACATTGACGGCTCCGTGGACGGCAGCGATGCCGCTTCGGCGGACGGATGGACCATTATTTGAGTATGCCTGCCATGAAGGAAATATTGGAATGGAAGGCATTATGGCTGGTGCCAGGCGAAAAAATCCTGAGAAAGTAGTCGTGGAGCAGTAGCCCAGCGTTCTGTTTTGAATCGTTTTCGTAAATGTCAGAGTGAACGTCTCGCGCCGGGTAGTCTGGCGCGAGACGTTTTTTTGTACCGATCGCGCTTTCGGAATGTGGACGGTGAAACTCTAAAGGGGTAGGATTCTCGCGATAGCAAGTAACTATAATTGGGGGGGAGGTTGTCTCAATGACAGGCCGAAATACTTCAGGATGGCTTACCGTAGCACTATTGATGGTGTCCGTTGCGATGACGGGACAGGCGCAGGAATCTGGAACGATGCGTACGCCGGACGGACACCCTGATATTTCAGGGACGTTTACGTTTCGGACTTTGACGCCGATGCAACGCCCGCAGCAGTTCGCGGAGCTTGAGACGCTCGACCAGGAGACGGCGGCCCAATTTGAGGCATCTGAGCGCATCCGGCAGAATCGTGACCTTTTCGATCCCGAAACTGGCGCGCCGAACGCCGGATATCAGTCTCGAGCTGAGGGTGGCGTTCTTTCATACAATGAATTTTGGTACGAACGTGGCATCGAGTTAACCTCGGACAAGCGAACATCGCTGGTCGTTGACCCACCGAATGGTCGGATTCCGTATCGCGCCGAGTACCAAACTGCGGCGAGAATTCGCGGGTTGAATATGCGGAATGGATTTGCGGACCACTACACGGACCGCACACTGGCAGACCGTTGCATTATGGGCTTTAACGCAGGGCCGCCGATGGTTTCTAGTGCGTACAACAACAACGTCATGATTTTTCAGACGGCAGACTCCGTGGTTATTCTTAATGAAATGGTCCACAACGCCAGAATTATTCCCATCGATGGGAGAGCGCATGGCGAGATCCCGCAATGGTCTGGGCATTCGACGGGCCGGTGGGAAGGGGAGACACTTGTTGTTGAGACAAAGAACTTTTTCCGGGAGACAAGTCTTGGCGGGTCATCGAAAGATACCTATTTGGTTGAGCGGTTTCGGCGGTTGGACCCCGATACCGTGATGTACGAGTTCACCGTTGAGGACGATAATAATTTTACGCGGCCGTGGACGGCTACGATGCCGCTTCGGCGGACGGATGGAACATTATTTGAATATGCCTGTCATGAAGGAAATATTGGAATGGAAGGCATTATGGCTGGAGCGCGACAGAAAAACACCCAGGCAGTAACCGAATTGCCAGATTAGCTTCGGGATAAAGGACGAAGTTGTGTTTAGTGACTTAGGCTCGTCTCAATTCGATTGAGGCGAGCCTTTTCTTTGGCTGTTAAGGAATTAGAACGATGCGGAATTGGCTTCCATTTGTGATTATGACGATTATTAGTTGGGGGACGTATATTCCTACGCTTCACCGGGGGCAGATGGGGCTTGGTGGCAGCGGTGTCCATGCCTTTCTTATGGTAGGTCTTGCGTATGTCCTGGTCGCGATTGCGGTGCCTGGCGTGATGGTGTTGCGTGCAGGGTCGTGGAGTACGTTCACTCCCCAGGGCTCATTGTTTACACTCGGCGCAGGGGTTCTTGGTGCGCTGGGTGCGTTGGGGATCGTTTTGGCGTTAGTTAATGGAGGACGACCGAATGTCGTCCCGCCGTTGGTATTCGCAGGGGCACCTATAGTCAGTGTGTTTGTTGCCATGCTCTATAACCCGCCCCGTGAATCTCCTTCACCCTTGTTTTTTGTGGGGATTCTGATGGCGGCCGCGGGTGCCTTTTTAGTGCTTTCGAATAGACCTCAATAGGCCTGTACATTCGCGAAAGATGTCGTTTGTATCTCGTCGGACGTTGTTAAGAGTCTTAGCGGCTCCGATGTATCTGCCTGTGTCGCTGGCAGGCCAGGTGAGAACGCACCGTGCTCCGAAGTCGCTCGATCCGAGCGCCGTGACGGTGAATTGGACGTCGTTACTGGGGCCCACGTTTAATGCCGTTTCCTCAGAGACTAGGCTAAGCCGAGTACTTCCTCCACCGATTGTTTGGGAATTTCCTACAGGGTCTGGTTATGCCTCGCCGGTCATTTTCAATGGTCGGTTGGTTTACCTGCATCGGGTAGGAGACGAAGAGATCGTTGAGTGTCTGGCCTCAGAGACTGGCGCGGTGTATTGGCGATATCGATACAGCACGCTGTACGAAGATCGTTACGGCTACAACAATGGCCCGAGAGCAAGTCCAATCATTGATGAACAAGATGGCCGTGTTTATACCATCGGTGCTGAAGGCATACTTCATGCGATTGAATTGGAGACTGGCCGGGTTATCTGGAGAAAAGCATTACGCGAAGAGTACTCGGTGTCGCAGGATTTTTTGGGAACATCGTCAACACCCGTCATCGAAGGTGGTT
>JAKUTI010000245.1 GCA_022448765.1 Pseudomonadales bacterium | reverse complement strand
TAATCGCGAACCTCTTCGGTGTAATCGACTGGGTCATTGATGCGAATGCCTTCTACTGCGAGGAATGGGCGTAATTCGTCAGACCAGCAGTGTTCGACATCTTCAGTCATACGATTGGCGCGAAGACGAATTGCTTCGAGTTGTTGCTTTGGGTTGAGCCCGTCTGGAGACATATCTTCAACGTTGTTTCTGAATTTTCGTAATAGGGTTGCGACACGGACCATAAAAAACTCATCGAGATTCGTGGCGACGATGGAAATAAACTTGACGCGTTCAAGAAGAGGATGGCGTTCGTCGAGGGCTTGGAAGAGCACTCGTTGATTGAATTCAAGCCAGCTGAGTTCTCTGTTGATGTAAAACGCGGGGTTGGTGAGATCGGTGGTTTCTGCTTCGGCTTCCTGGTGTGCCTTGGAAGCGAGCCGATCAAGACCGTTCAGTTTCGTAACCATCGGAACTTTTCATCATAGCAGTGCCGTTGTCCCGAACAGTCGGCGTTACACGGTTCTGCGCGAAATAGCAGCGATAAACAGGGGGTGTTGTGTTTTAGCTCTGATTTGATGCGGTGGTGACGGTTGCTGGATCGTCGTCAGCCAAGGCCGTTTCATCTTCAATACGGAGTCGTACGTCGCCATGTGCCGCGACCATCGCAACAATAGGTAGTGACGCAAGTTGTTCGGAGAAGGGTTGTCCGGTCGGGTCACGTGGCGTCATCCCTTCTAGGTGAAGGGGGACGAACATAATGGATGCATCACGCGAAGGGCTATACGTGCTTGTTGACTCCTCGCTGGTCACGTACACGTTTGCTTCAATACGAAGTTCGTGGAGCCGTTTTGTGATTTCTTCCTCGGTGCGTGCCTGTGTGTTCTGGGCAGCCGGTACCACGACACGTAATGTGGCCTCATCCCATTCTTCTGTTCGGGTCATGAGGTAGGCAAATAACAAACTCAGGCGCGATGCGTTGTCATTAAACCACCAGACGTCGATTCTGCGACGATCCTCCTGTGTGACTGCGAGGCGGTCCCATTCATCTCTTTCTGCGTCCAGGACAATGATGTGTTGACCATTGCGGGCTACCCTTTGCAGAAGTCGACCGTACCAAAGAGAAAGAGTTTGTTTTTTGTCTTCTGACTGACCGTCAAACCAATTAAGTAAAACGGTGTTCGCACGAATGGGCCCGATGCCCCATGTCTGGAGGAGTGTGGTGGTAGCAACGCGAAGATCGGCGGCGGCTACGACGAGCGGAAATGCGTCAAGCTGGTGCAATTCGAGTTCGTTTCGTAGTGATGTCTCGGCTGTTTTCCTTGCTTCACCTGTTGCCGGCGACGCGTTCTCGTCTTCGATCAATTGCACCGCAGTAATAAGACCGGAACCACCTGAAACCCAGCTTGCGACTCGAAGTACCCGTTCTCTCCGGGAGTTACTCGCAGTAAAGGCTAGGATGTGGGGTTGCCAGTCGGATGTGCGGTCTGAACTGGAACGCAGCCGGTCAAGCTCTCGGAGTCCGTCTTTTACTAACCTGAATTGATAGGCGCGTCGGCTGTCGACCCAGCGCATTGGGATGGCGGTTCGACGGAGGTACTGGTACAAGATGCCCAAGATTCCCACGGCGATAGCACTGGCTAGGGGATCCACCATGAGCATCACAAAGGCACAGAGACCCGTTCCTGCAAGGCTAGTGCGTGCATGAAAATATTTGAATCGCGGACGGAATGACGGCGACCCCCCATGAGCCTCAACGTAGGTCGCGTAGTTCAGCAGTCCGTAGGATACGAGAAAGAACATTGATACGATGGCGGCGATGCTATTCAAGTCTCCTGCAGCGATGGCTGAGATGGCTATAACTGCTGTCAGAAGGACACCGCGCTGTGGATTGGAGTGAGGTCCAACCCCGACACTAAACGGTGTTAGCCAGGCAAAGAGGCGGTCCTGCGCGAGCGCTTGCAAGATTCTGGGAGCGCCAAGAAACGATGCCAAAGCCGACGATAGAGTGGCGGCGAGAACACCGATGTCGATAAGCCATGGTGCTGCAGCGATTCGTTTGAGAGAGTCGTAGTCTGTACTTAATTCTGTGAGTGACAGTGATCCCGCCAGCGCGACCATTGCGATGAGATACACGACGGTTGATACGCCAACAGCAAGGAAAGTTCCTACAGGAAGGCTTTTAGCGGGATTTTTGAGGTCTCCGGACATGCTGACCCCTTGCGTAAATCCTGTGACCGCGGGAAAAAAAATCGCAAAGATCACCCAGAATTCAAAATCACGGTCTGGCTTCGCCCACGCTGTATCGAGCATCGTCGCGTCTATCGTCTGGCTTGCTCCTACAAAAAATGATGCTAGGGCGGCGATGAGTATGACCATGATTCCAAATTGGAATCGTGTCGCGAGGTCAGCGCCAAAGTAGGCGACGCCGAAAAGAGTTGTTGCGGCGAGAGCGGCAGCAAGTTGGACGGTCTGTTCAGTGCCTCCGATTAGAGAAACGAACGCTTCACCAAAGCCGATGCAGTAGAAAGCGACAGAAACAGCTTGTGCGACATAAAGGATCAATCCGAGCGCGCCACCATATTCAGCTCCGAGACTTCGGGAGATTAAGTAGTAGTCTCCACCACCTCGGACTTTTCGATTGGTGGCGATCGCCGATAGCGACAAACTTGTGAGAACGGAGATCGCTGTAGCAAGAGACAGCATCAGTATCGCTTGCGTAAGTCCGGCGGACCCTACGACGTAGCCGAGCCGTCTAAAGAGAATGATTCCAAGGATTGTCAGGACACTCGGTGTAAAGACGCCACTGAAGGTGCCGAGGCTTGGTTTTTCGAGAATTCGAGATTGCGTAGCGGTTGTCAAGAGTGAAATTTTTGATTGAGTGCTATGTATTCGTCAAATACATCAAAAATATACTTTTTTATATAAGTAGTTGACCGGTTGATTTTAATGTGTTGAATGAAATATGAAGCAACTGCTTTGAACGATGGTCTTTGCTAAGGACCGATGACTGTTAGGATAGGCATCCCCGATGTCTTCAATTACCAGATCGAGTTGGCCTGCTTCCGAGTCAGGTCGTGTTTTGATGATCTTTGTCGCCGTTCTGGTAATGGCGGCCATTCACTGGCTTCCTGAACCAGGCCCTTTGGTCCGGAACGGTGAACCTATTTTCCTTACGCAGGACGGCAAGGCTTGTCTCGCTATCTTGGCGTTTGCAATCACTCTGTGGGTGACCGAAGCGGTACCCTTCGCGGTAACGTCGCTATTTGTCTTACTTTTAGTGCCGGCGCTTGGTATTGCTGACTATGCGAGTGTTGTCCAGGCAGGATTCGGTAACCCCCTAATTACATTTTTTATTGGTGTGCTGTTTCTTTCGACTGGCTTCACCCAGTCCGGGCTTGGCACCCGTATGGTCCTGCACGTTCTCCGAGTGGTCGGTACGAGGACCGACCGCGTTTTACTAGGATTTTTGACAGTGGGCGCCTTACTTTCCATGTGGATTACCGACATGGCGGTAGCAGCGTTGCTTCTTCCGCTCGGGGTCGGAGTACTCCGTGATGCCAAGCTAAAACCAATGGAAAGTAATTTTGGTCGCGCATTAATGATTGCGTGCGCTTTTGGTCCGCTTATCGGCGGAATTGGTACACCGGCTGGTACTGGTGCCAATTTGGCAGCTGTCGGATATTTGCGTGAATTAGCAGGGATTGAAATTAGTTTTGCTCGGTGGATGGCATATGGA
>JAKUTI010000244.1 GCA_022448765.1 Pseudomonadales bacterium | reverse complement strand
GATGGGCGCGGTGGTCGATGGCTGTCCTCCGGGCCTCGAAATTAGTGAAGAGGATCTACAGGGAGACTTGGATCGCAGACGGCCGGGTCAGTCGAGATATACGACACAGCGTCGGGAAGACGATCAAGTAAAAATCCTTTCGGGTGTATTTGAAGGAAAAACCACCGGCACGCCAATCGCACTCATCATTGAAAACACGGATCAACGTTCAAGAGATTACGGACGGGTCAAAGATCTATACCGACCCGCCCATGCAGACTTCACCTATGACCGAAAATACGGTCATCGAGATTATCGTGGCGGTGGTCGAGCATCAGCAAGGGAAACTGCGATGCGAGTCGCAGCCGCAGGGATCGCAAAGAAATACCTCCGATTGACGTTTGGCACCGAGATACGTGGTTATCTCGCTGAGATCGGGCCCATCAGACCGGAAGTAAAATCGCTAGATACGGTCTACGAGAACCCATTTTTCTGCCCGGATCCAGACATGATCGACCCGATAGCCGAATTAATTGATCAACTTCGCCGCGATGGTGATTCCATCGGTGCCAGAGTTAACGTAATTGCAAACAACATGCCCGTCGGTTTAGGCGAACCCGTGTTCGATAAATTGGATGCGGAATTGGCGGCGGCGCTCGTGAGCATTAATGCCGTCAAAGGCGTTGAATTCGGCGCAGGCTTCGGGGTTGTTAAACAGCGAGGCAGCGAACATCGGGATGAGATGGACACGTCCGGCTTCCTTTCCAATGATGCCGGAGGAATTCTGGGCGGCATATCGTCGGGTCAAGACATTGTGGTGAGCATCGCCTTGAAACCAACGTCGAGTCTGACGCAGCCCGGCAAGAGTGTTGATCGTGAGGGAAACGAAGTGGAAGTCGTCACCACGGGTCGTCACGATCCGTGTGTCGGAATTCGTGCGACGCCCATTGCGGAGGCAATGGTGGCACTCGTGCTTATGGATCATGCGCTTAGAGATAGGGCGCAGAATGCGGACGTAAATAGGTAGTCTTGTTAACTTAAAGGTCGGGGAATCCCTTGACGCATGTCCGGGACATGTAGAATGTTTTGCTCCCCTTTGGGGGCACACGGGTAATGGATTTTGTGTCGAGCGAGAACATGAGTAAAACTCTCTACGACAAAATATGGGATGCGCACGTTGTTGGACAACGGTCCGACGGAACGACCATTTTGTATATTGACCAGCACTTGTTGCACGAGGTCACTTCGCCCCAAGCTTTTGAAGGTTTAAGGTCGGCCGGCCGGTCCCCTTGGCGTCTGGGAGCGAACCTTGCGACGCCGGATCACAATGTGCCGACGCAGAATCGAGCGGCTGGGGTCGAGGGAATAGAGGATCCGATAGCTAGAGAACAGGTCATAGCTCTCGATCGAAATTGCAATGATTTCGGTATTCGCCAGTTCGATATGACCGATCCGCGACAAGGCATTGTCCATGTCATAGGTCCGGAGCAGGGAGCCACTTTGCCTGGGACGACCGTGGTGTGTGGTGATTCGCACACGTCGACCCACGGAGCCTTCGCGGCACTGGCTCACGGCATTGGTACTTCGGAAGTCGAACACGTTCTAGCGACGCAGTGTTTGGTTCAGACGAAATCTAAGAATATGCGAGTCGAAGTGCAAGGTAGGTTACAAGAGGGCGTGTACGCGAAAGACATCGTACTCGCTATCATCAGGGAGTTGGGAACCGCCGGAGCCACGGGACATACAATCGAATATACGGGCGCCGCGATCCAGGCCTTGTCGATGGAAGGACGGATGACCGTATGCAATATGTCGATTGAAGCAGGTGCGCGTGCAGGTTTAGTGGCAGTCGATGATGTGACGCTGAACTACATTGAGGGTCGTCCGCTTGCGCCGGAAGGGAAACTGCTTGAAATGGCGGAAGAGTATTGGCGGGGGTTGGTGTCCGATCCTGGAGCTGACTTCGATTTATTTACCGAGTTGGACGCCGGCTCGCTGAAACCGCAGGTATCTTGGGGAACCAATCCTGAGCTTGTTGTTGACATAGATGATGTCGTTCCTGCGCCCGATAGTTTTGATGATCCCGCGAAAGAGGAGGTGGCATTTAGAGCGCTCAAATATATGGGCTTGGAACCCGGGGTACCGATGACCGAGCTTCGACTCGATCGTATTTTCATTGGTTCCTGCACGAATTCTCGTATTGAGGATTTAAGAGCAGCGGCGGAAGTTGTGAAGGATCGGAGGGTTTCCTCCCTGTTGAAATCCGCCATCGTCGTACCCGGATCAGGACCGGTCAAGGCAGAGGCCGAGCAGGAGGGTTTGGACCAAATATTTCTTGATGCAGGCTTTGAATGGCGGGACCCGGGGTGTTCTATGTGTCTGGCCATGAACGCGGATCGTTTGTATCCCGAAGAGCGTGCCGCGTCCACTTCGAATCGAAATTTTGAAGGGCGTCAAGGACACCTGGGACGCACGCACCTTGTTAGTCCAGCGACGGCGGCTGCTAGTGCTATCGCGGGACATTTTGCTGACCCACGTGGACTTATATGATGGACCCTTTTGACGTTCATCGGGGAAGCGTGGTCCCACTCGACCGAGCAAATGTAGATACCGATCAAATCATTCCCAAGCAGTTTCTTAAATCCATTAAGCGGACCGGTTTTGGCGAGAATTTATTCGATGCTTGGCGCTTTATGGATGAAGGTGAGATTGGCAAGAATCCAAACGAGCGGGAAATGAATCGGGAATTTGTTCTTAATGACCCTCGTTACCAGGGCGTTAGCATCTTGCTGGGACGGCAAAATTTTGGTTGTGGCTCGAGCCGAGAGCACGCGGTATGGGCTCTATCGGAGTTTGGTATTCGATGCGTTATCGCACCGAGTTTTGCTGATATTTTTTACAACAACTGCTTTAAAAATGGTCTGTTACCCATTGTATTTAAAGATAAAATAATAGATTATTTATTTGATCTAGCGACAGGTCCACGGGCGCTAGAGATTGAAGTCAATCTTGAAACACAGTGGCTCACCGTTGACTCCGTGGACGATATTCCTTTTGAGATAGACCCAGGACGGAAAGAACCCTTGTTACTCGGGCTTGACGATATTGGCATGACGTTTAAGCATTCAGATGATATTCGTGATTTTGAAGCCCGGCATCGCCAAGTTATGCCGTGGGTTTTCGACCATGACGACACATAAGGTTCTGATACTGCCCGGTGACGGTATCGGAGCGGAAGTGATGCCGCATGTCTTACGCGTCTTGAAAGCGGCCGCTCAAGGGCGGGCGGAACTTGATCTTTCGACGGCAGACATCGGCGGTATCGCTATTGACCGATACGGTAGGCCGCTGCCAAAGGAAACCCTTAACGTGGCTCGTCAATCAGACGCAATTCTTCTTGGCTCGGTTGGTGGCCCGAAATGGGATCACTTGGCAATGGACGATCGACCAGAGCGTGGGCTCCTACAGATTCGTGCAGCGTTAGATCTATACGCTAACCTGCGCCCAGCTGTGGCTTTTCCGTCGCTGGCGAACGCTTCGTCGTTGAAAACCGAATTGGTGACGAATCTCGATATTTTGATCGTTCGTGAACTGACCGGCGGGATTTACTTTGGCGTGCCTCGTGGTATTGAACATGCGAAGGAAGGCCGCCGTGGCTACAACACGTTTGAGTACGACGAACATCAGATTGCGCGAATTGCGCGAACGGCTTTTGACCTGGCTCGTCAACGAGGTCGGCGTCTTTGCTCGGTGGATAAAGCCAAC
>JAKUTI010000243.1 GCA_022448765.1 Pseudomonadales bacterium | reverse complement strand
GACTTTACGTACGGGGAGCTCCTCGCGCAGGAAATAAGCCCGCAACGGAACAGCCAAACCAGCCGAGCTGTATCCTGTGTACGTCTTAATCGCTTCGGCCGAGGACATGCCCCCGTCAATGGCAACCAACATGTCTTCAATGCGGCTTTCGATCAATTCGTTTTCAGCATTTTTACCGTGGTAAAGAAAGTGGACTATTGCCCACGCCTTTTCGTAAACGCCAGGTAATACGTGTCGCGACCAATCGACCGTATACCGTTCATCAAGGATCTGACCTATACGAGGGCGGCGGTTTAGTATCCGACGGACGTTTGGTGTAACGACGGGTTGACCAACGAGAGCACGAGCCGAAGTCTCAAATTCGGCGGTTGAGAGATAAACGGCAAAACCTTCCTCAAACCAGATAGGCAAGTTCAACGAACTGTACCTGCGCAACAAATAGTGGGTGTATTCATGAAACGCGACTTGAAAACGGCCTCGAGCACCTTCATCTGGGCCAAAAACCAGCAGGTGCTCTTGAAACGAAGGCTTCATAAATCCAGCGATTCGATTGTTATCGAAAGTCTCTCGAAAGTCGTTTTTGTTCTTGAACGCGAGAACACGTAAAGGCCTGACTTGCTCTTGATCGGTGAGCAATAATTGCAGCGCCATCCGATGAAAGTCTTCTAGTGCGCGTGCAAGTTCCACGCCGCCCTCAGGATCAATATCCGTGACGAGGTCAAAGTGGGGGGTCGTTATTCGACACCACTGGTGATCGGCTATACCAGTCGAGCCAAACGCTGGAAGACACAGTACAAATACAACACAACAGTAGAATCGGTTTATGGTGGACCGTAAACTCATGTGAATGAAACCGCTTGCATGCGCTTTGCTGGTGCTCCTGTCGCCTTTGGGAATAAGCGCTCCAGCGTCCGTATCCTGGTTGCCCCTAACTTGCCATGCCGAAAAAACCGTAGGCTTGCACGATTACGTTGAGGCCGAAAGTAAGCCCGTTGAGGCGTATGAGCCGTCAATTTTCTTCGCATCCAGCTTTACTTTACGTGAGAACCGTACGTTCGCTACGTTCTTGGAGCAAGAAGACGTGGCCGTTTACGTGACGATGACAGACGAACAATCCGGCGATGTGAGTGAGTTTCAGTGCGACACCGTGCGCGGTACGGGGGACACCTATGGGTATAGCTGCCGCAACTCACCGCCATCGGACATCCTCATGTTGAACCCCGAGAAAATGCGCTTTACACGCGGTGCAGTCGGGGGATGGACATTCTACTCGACGGGCGAGGACCATAATGGCACATCGCTTTTTGTCGAATATGGGCTATGCCAACAAACAGAAGACCTAGCAACAAACGCCGCTGACCTCTAGTCGCCCTCGATGTCCGTCTCTTTCGCTTCTTCGAGTACCGCTAAAACTTCTTTATCGACATCGACCCGCGTACGCTCGTCCAACGCTTTTTCCGCCGTTACATTAATCACCTCAATCGCTGCGAGGCTTTCTTCAACGGTCAGGCGGTGCACTTTAACCACATCGTCACCGAAGGACATCGCGGCAAAAAGACCGGCTGCCAGGAACAGAAAACTCTTCATCTTGCAGACTCCAACAATACGTTGCGTCACCGAATCACCAAACGCCCATAGACTACGCCACAAAGAACAACCGCTCTAGCACAATGTCGGCGCACCGACGACCCTCTGACATTGCCTCGGGAACATGATGATGCATGATTAATCGTGGACCTTCGTTGAACAGCTGGATCCGATTGGTCTCCCGTAAGTCCACCAACCCTCGCGTTAACTTGTTCGATCGTTCCGGACGCTTGAGCGGCAACTCGATGACCCCAACGACGGCCCCAGCCGTCAACGCTTCGTACAGCATGGACACGCTGTCGGCGGTGACCCAAACCTGAATCGCCGACGATAACCGTGTCGCAAGAGAATCAGAGGCACTGTCACGACAGTTCATGTATTCAACATCGGCGAGCGCAGTCAATGTCTTCATCATCGATTCAGGCGTCCGACGAGAATCGAAAATTGTCCAGCTGATTTCCGGATTCTCCCGAATCAACGATTGGACTTGTTGAAGCACCCTCTCATCACGCCACTCGAAATGTCGATTCGCACCCCCCAACAGAATCAACCCAGCTCCAGGGTCTTTCTCGGTCGGTTTCATTGGACCGATTACGCCCAGCGTTTCGATCAGATTAACCGCTTCTCGGCGATGATCGTGCCGTGGCACAAACACTAAATCAAAAAATCGCACAGGTAGGGAAGGGCTCATGAGCAAGACAGTACGGCCTCCACAGAAAATCCTTGTCATCAGCATCGGCCAGTGCGTCGCGTGGCCGGCACCGACGATGAGATCTGGCCGATCGTGAATGCCTCTTCGTTTCTGAAGTCTAGCCTTAATCTCCGAACACCAAGTGCCGGGCATTCGAACGTCAAAGTCTCGAACGACTACCGTCACGCTGTCTGACAAGGCCTCGGTTAGCCCAAGTGTTTGCTTTTCGTGCCCGGGTTTCCCATCGAGGAATCTCCATACCCGAACAGTTCGCGGCTCGGTATTCGAGGAATTATTCAATGTCTCGACCATCTACGGGTCGCTATTTAGCCATCAGAAGGCTTTTCGCTACTCAATTTGCGATCAGAGCGACCCATCTGAACATCCAGTAGACGCAAGAACGTTTCCCTTATTTGCCGGAAGCAATCGTCTGGTCCATACCGAACGCGGGATTATCCTCTGAAGGTCGCCCGACGATTTCAGCGGGGACACCGGCGACCGTGACATGCGGAGGGACATGATCTAGAACAACACTGCCCGCACCCACTTTCGCGCCTTCACCAACCTCTATGTTCCCAATCACTTTGCACCCTGCACCTAATAAAACGCCGTGTCGAATCTTAGGATGTCGATCACCGGCTTCTTTTCCTGTTCCGCCTAAAGTCACGGAATGCAAAATGGATACATCGTCTTCGACTACTGCGGTCTCCCCAACGACGATGCCCGTCGCGTGATCTAGCATCAGTCCCTGGCCGATTTGCGCAGCGGGATGTATATCCACGCCCAACCCGACACTAATCTGACTCTGGAAAAATTGAGCGAGGGTGTGTCGTTCGTGTGTCCAGAGCCAATGGGAAATCCTATAGGCCTGTAGGGCATGAAAACCCTTGAAGTATAGAAACGGGGTAGATAAATCCTCACACGCCGGATCGCGTTGGTAGTTCGCCATGACATCCATTTCGGCGGCAACGAGGATGTTCGGATCATCGTTCATTGCTTGCTCGATAACATCGCGAATAAGCATGGTGGGCAACATCGGATTGTCGAGCTTGCTCGCCAATCGAAAACTGAGTGCCGCTCGGAAACTATCGTGATTTAGCACGGTTGCATGAAAATAACTGCCGAGAATAGGCTCCTCCGTAGCCTTGGTTTTAGCTTCAGACCGCATGACTTCCCACACCCCCTCGACGGATGCGAGATCGCCCTTGGCAATTTTCATCAATCCCGCCACCTTCATAACCCTCCTAACTAGGATGCTATGAGATCTCATTGCAATCGCAAATTATAAATGAGGTCGTCTGCACCTACAGTGAAGCGCCGCGACCTCAGGTTAAAGAGCCCTCGATTGTGCTCGCGTGCGTATAATCGCCTCCGCGGAGCATATTGATGAATACAAAATCCTTCAATCGGGTGGGACTTATTGGCAGGCGCGGTAATCCCCACGTGCTTGAGTCGTTGCACAGCGTTCGGAATCTA
>JAKUTI010000242.1 GCA_022448765.1 Pseudomonadales bacterium | reverse complement strand
CCGCCTCATTGGCGAAGATCGCCAGAAAGTCGTCTTGGCCTTTGTACAACTCGACGGGTTCTGCGCCCAGTGCGCGCGCGAGGGCAACGTTTTGCTCGTTGATCGAGGGTTCCTCGGCGGGGAAATCTAGGTAGATCAGGCCGTCCTTTTTGAACGCGCGTAAGGCCCCTCTTTTTGCCGAGAAATTTACCTGCGAGGCATCTGCGGGAAGATGGTTGTCAAACAAAATACGCGCACTAGCGAGTGTCGCGTGGCCACATAGATCAACTTCCACCACTGGGGAAAACCATTGAATCGAGAAAGGCGTCGAGCGGACGGAGACGAAAGCGGTTTCTGACAAATTATTTTCGAAAGCGATGGATTGCATGGTCGTGGTTTCGAGTCTATCGGTGAGGGTAACGACCGCGGCCGGATTCCCTTGGAACAGGTTCTCCGCGAACGCGTCAACGTAATGGATAGGTAATTTCAAACCACGATTCCTCTGGCCGGTTGCATTTGGGCAGCTCGCCATAAGTTATCGCAGGGTGGTAGCAACTTGGAGCACACGCAAGGGGGTCGAGACGCAAACCGCTTGTTTCGTGATAATGATGCAGAGGCGCTCCGGCGCGGGCATAGATTTACCAGGTGTTGTTTCCGAAATCGTCAAATGGGCGAGTAACTTCATGCAACGATTAAAAGTGTTTACTGCGGCTCGCGTCCGGACAATGGACCCGGGTCGTCCCTTGGCCGACGCGGTTGCGGTCGGTGATGGAAGAGTTGTCTCGGTGGGATCGCTAGAGTCCATGCAGCCATGGTTAAGGCGGGTTCCACACGATATCGATGAGACCTTCGCTGACAAAGTGCTACTGCCGGGTTTTATAGATCCACATACCCATCTACGGCTGTCTGGGACCTATATGGGCCTGAACTACGTTGGTCCCATCGATTCAACTGACCCGAATGGAAAGTCCATCAAGGGATTGGCAGATCGCGAAGCCGTGCTCTCGAGATTGCATTTATTGTCTAAAGATCAGCCTGGATCCGTCGTTGCGTGGGGTTTTGATCCCGGCACGCAGGGCGGGCATCTAGATCGAGACCAGCTTGACCAGATCTCTGCGGACGTTCCGATATGGGTGATCGCCTATGCACCCCACATCATTTACGCCAATACGCCGATGATCGAAAGGATCGGTGTTGACGAAAATACCAGGGTCCACGGAGTCGGGCGCTATGCCGATGGAAGGTTAAATGGTTGGTTTATTGAAACTGAAGCCACGGCGCTTGCCTCAAGACCCGTGAAAAAGGACGTGTTTGGCAAGGGATTCGGCCTGACGTCGTTGGAGCTTCAAGGTCGAGTAGCGGTCAAAAGCGGCGTCACAACCACCGCCGATATGATTTACGGCATTGATTCATTCGAGCGTGAGTGGGAAGACCATGCTGTCGCTATTGCGCAAGAATCGTTGCCGCTTCGCGTCATGTTGGTCCCGTTTGAATCTAGATTACGAAAGCAGTTCGGGGATGACTTTCTTAGCTTTTACGAATTCATGAATAACAAATCCACGGATCGACTCGCCGTACACGGCGTTAAATTTGTGAATGACGGATCGTATCCATCGATGACTCTGCGGTTGAATTTCCCTGGTTACCTCGATGGCGAGATCGGTCTTGCCGGCGAAGTTCCTTGGGAGGATATGGTTGAACGGATGTTGCCATTCTGGCGTAACGGCATTCAGATTCACTCGCATGCCAACGGGGACGAAACCGTTGACATGACGCTAAATACGCTGAACGCGATGCAAAATTTGATTCCTCGATTCGATCATCGATTTACTGTGGAACACTATTGCATTAGCACGCCGGCCCAAGCCAGGCGACTCGCAGCTTTGGGTGGGCTTGCTAGCGTCAATCCGTATTTTGTGCATTACCGATCGCACATTCACGCTGACCATGGATTTGGTCCAGATCGCAGCGAGGCGACAGCTCGCCTAGGATCCCTAGTTGACGCGGGCGCGACGTTTGCCCTGCATTCCGACTACAACTTGGTGGTTGCACCCATGCATCCGTTGACGGCGGCGTGGATAGCGGTCAATCGTATCGCAGCCGATGGCGAAACCGTGGTTGGGCCTGGTGAGCGAATTTCGGTCGACCGAGCAATTCGAGCGATCACCGTAGACGCCGCATTCGTTCTAAATAGAGACGACAGTTTAGGCAGCATTGAAGTCGGGAAACACGCCGATTTTGCGGTGCTTGATGACGACCCTTACGAAGTCGCCCCGGAATCGTTGAAGGACATCGGTATTTTGGGGACTGTGCTGGCAGGGAACATCCACGTTGCCGACGGGCCTTAGTGTGCGGTCCGATTCCGAGCACCTAATGGCGGCGTGGGAAAACTTGTTGCTCACTCTCGGTATGCCGCCCGCCGAAATGTCTCAAGACCGGAACGAATCGGAACGAAGCAGGGGACCGTTCAACCCCATCCCAGTGACCGTACTCAGTGGATTTCTTGGATCGGGTAAGACGACGTTGTTACGGCATTTGCTCGAAAATTCCTCGACAGAAATTCTAGCCGTCGTCAATGATATTGGGTCGATCAACATCGATGCGGCACTTGTCCGCGCAACGAATGCGGAGACCATCGAGCTGCAAAATGGATGTGCGTGTTGTGTACTTGGGTCCGACTTATTCGATTCGCTTCATAGCATTGGTCTGCGAAGTAAACGACCTGACGCAATTGTCATTGAATCGAGTGGTCTTTCGGATCCTATGGGTATCGCACAGACAGTGGCTAACGTTGAGACCATGTCATTGGATGGCATAGTGACGCTTGTGGATGCGCTCTCGTTCCAGGAAAGAATCGCTGATCCGGTGACAGCGATGCTTTTTGAGCGCCAACTTGCCGCCGCTCATCTCGTCGTGATGACCAAGACTGCCCGACAGGAAAGTGGCGATTTACTCGCTGAAACGCTTGGCGAGATGGTGCCCGGGCGCCGGGTCATTGACTCTGAGATTCTCATGGGAAAGGGCGGCCAGTTGGCCAATGACTTGTTGCTCGGGGCATCTACACGGGGGGCCCGGCCTTCATTTACCAGCAACGGACACGATTACGACGGATTTTCCGTCTCGACGGTAGTTCGGTCCGAGCCAATTCCTGCAAGAGACTTTTTTGGGTTGTTGGATCAAATGCCTGAGGCGGTCTATCGAGTCAAAGGGGGCATTCGTGTGTGCGAGGACCGTCCAGAGAGTGATTGCGTTGCAACGTATTCGGTGCAAGCGGCCGGGCCCCGTTGGCGTGTGGCCCGAGGGTCGTCCGATGGAGAGGTAGACGGTCTCGTGGTGATTGGTCGCCGCAACGACCCGTCGTTAGAGTTGTTCCTTCTCAAACTTGGGGAGTAAGCACTCCCTTTTGAGTTGAGGATCTAACCGTTGGGGTCCTGTCTGTTGGACCCGCCAAGAATTCCATCGGGAATTCTTGGCGTTAGCGCGGCCGGCCAAATCAAGACGACTTCGGTTTGCTTAGGACTTTTTCCCCAAGCTTTCCCTGCGGAGATCGTTCGTTCCAGTCCCACCCCTTGAATAACCCACTCGTGTTCCGGGTCATGTGCGTTGTAGAAAATTCCCTTGATCCGCTCCACTTCCGGGGGAAGGTCATCAACCCATCGCTTGAGTTCGTCTGGATGCAGTGAATCGTATGTGACAAATGATCGCGTCGCGAAATTCACGTTGGAGGAATGTTCAGGAGAATGGTGGGACCCCCGAATTTCAAATACGTCTCCGCAAGAAAATTCTCCTGTTGGTAATACGC
>JAKUTI010000241.1 GCA_022448765.1 Pseudomonadales bacterium | reverse complement strand
TCGTCTGTTGGCAGTCACCGGCTAAGAACCCATGGCAATCCATGGCGGCGGAAGCGTTGGGTTCACTCGTCGAGTTACCTCCGCCAGCACCCGAGAGAGCGCCCGGTCCATTTGCGTTCCAAGAGGCTGATTACGTTTGCGATATTCTTTCCAAAGCAGGGTTCGCGGCCATCGAGCTGAGTAACCACGAACAGACTCTAGAGATGTACCCTGGAATGGGCTTAACCGAAACGGTCGAGGCGTATATGTCAATAAATCCAGCGCTACGAGCCACGATCGTCGAGATGCCTGAGGAAAAGCGTACGAGAGTTGTGGACGCGCTAGTCGACACGTTTCGACCGTACCATTCAGATCGTGGCCTAGTTCTTGAAAGTGCCGTCAGCGTCGTGACCGCCCGTAAATCTGGCGGTTAATTGCGGATAAACCGATGCAATAAAGGCAGTGTTTATTTGGGAGAACCCATGTAGACTCAGAACGAATTAGAAACCCAGCCTCTTACTTCTCGCAGAGTTCCAACCTCAGTCAGCAGTTAGCAATCGCTTCTAGTCGCGTTACAGCATTCGTTTTCGAATGGCGTAGCTTCGAAGTTGTGCAGTCGGATTCAAGGGCAGGCAACCGCACAACGGAATTGAACTATTTTTATGAGAATTGATTAATGAAATTGTATGTAGGGAATCTACCTTGGGCGACTGGGGAAGCAGAGCTTGAGGAAATGTTTGCGGCAATTGGCGAAGTGCGTTCCGCGAATGTCATCACCGACCGAGACACGGGGCGATCCCGCGGCTTTGGGTTTGTTGAGATGTCGGACGACGATGCCAGGCGGGCTATTGACGAATTGAATGGGACGGATATGGGCGGACGTGCCATCCGGGTGAACGAAGCTGAAGAAAAGCGGCGTGATTCACGTGGTGGTGGCGGCGGCGGCGACCGAGGCAATCGTCGCTGGTAGATCACTGCCCGATCCGGGCAAGTAATTTGCGGTTGCCGATGTAAGGCACCATCCGCTGACACGATGGACCGGAGTTTTCTGGTCCATTGGGGTCAGCATCGCTGAACAGACCGCAATGCCTTCCGGCGTTGCAGTTTTAACTGCGTCCTTTTGACGGCGTATGATCGCTGTTGGCAGGAAGGACGGCGAATGGCCTTGATCAAATTTTCGGATGAAGAAAAAAAACTGATTGTTGGCCGTATTCAGGCCTATTTCCAGGAAGAACTCCATCAAGAATTGGGTGGTTTCGACGCCGAATTCCTTTTGGATTTCTTTGCAGAGGAGATGGGGGCATATTTCTACAACCGTGCACTCTATGACGCGCAAGCGATTATGCAACGGCGCCTCGAGGACTTTGGCGAAGCAATATTCGAGCTCGAAAAACCAACGGATTTCGGGCGGTGATTCTGCCGCTCCCCGTGGTTTTCGATTTCGGGTTCCCCGACTTGGTCCCAAATATCGTTGCCGATAACTACAACCCTTCGCGGTCGGCGCCGGTGAGCCTCATCCACCGACGCTAGATATTGCAAAAACTAGCCAAATTTCCGGTTTTGCGCGCTAGCTGGCGAGTTATAGGGTTTGTTACATTTTTTTGATAATCGTAGTAAGTTTAATGGCAAGGGAGTGAGCTGCAGTTCGGTTTTTGTGTTGTTTTGGCTGCGTGGCGCGGTCGGTCAACGTAAAACGAAGCTCGACACATACAGCAATACGTGGAACCGGGGGAAGAATGAAGACAACCCACACTGATCTTGATCGTCGGAAGTTCCTGAAGCTTTCGACACGCTACGCAACCTATGCGGCGGCTTCGCCCATCATCATCGCGTGCGGTGGCGGTGGCAGTGGCAGGGAAGAACCCAATTCAGATCCCGTCGGTTCTGCGAGTTGGACGTTGGTACCTTCAGCAACCTCCGATGCTGAAGCGGCAGCCGAGGAGGAGGGAAACCCGCTCCCACGGACTTACCTCACGAATCTTGGTGCGCTTCAAGCGGCGGATGATAATGGGTTGCAATTGCCTGAGGGCTTTACGTCGCGGGTGATTGCGCAGACGGGGCAAAAAGTTGGTAGTAGCGATTTTGACTGGGTTCGTGCCCCCGATGGTGGTGCTGTCTTTGATACCGACGATGGTGGTTGGATTTATGTCTCGAACGCGGAGAGCGGCAGTCAGGGGGGTGTGGGCGCCGTCCGATTTGACTCGAGCGGAAACATCACCGATGCCTACTCTATCTGCACGGGAACACGGCGAAACTGCGCCGGTGGCACGACCCCATGGGGGACGTGGCTTACCTGTGAGGAAGTTGAGGATGGTTTGACCTATGAGTGTGACGTTTCGGGAGCGACGTCCGCGGTGGCCCGCCCTGCGTTGGGCGCGTTTAATCACGAGGCTGCGGCAGTAGATCCCGACACCGGAGTTGTCTATGAAACGGAGGATAGGTCCGACGGAAATTTCTATCGATTTACCCCGGCAACGATTCGCGCGGCGGGTACTGAAGATTTGGTCGCTAAGAGCGCGACATGGAGTTATCTCGATGACAACACTGATCAAGGGTCGGCCTGGCGTCAGGTTGGATTTGACGACTCCAGTTGGTCGTCGGGCGCGGGTGAGCTTGGGTTTAACGAGGGCGATGAGACGACGCTGATTTCTGACAGCAACGCCAATACCTACTATTTCCGCCATGAATTTACGACGGCTTTATCGGCGTCTGATCTTTCGGCGATGACGCTATCACTCGAAATCGATGACGGTGCCGTGGTGTATCTCAACGGGACCGAGGTCGCTAGAACGGCGATGCCGGACGGTACGATTACCTATGCGTCAATATCGACAAGCGACGGTACAGATCCGGTGGGTTACACGGACTCCTCGATTGCGATGGGATCGCTGATCTCGTCATCCGATCCGTCCAGGGTGATAGTGTCGAAAGGCGCGACATGGAGTTATTTAGACGACGCCACGGACCAAGGAACCGCATGGCAGGCGGCTAGCTTTGATGATTCAAGCTGGTCGACAGGACCTGCGGAACTTGGGTTTACCGAAGGGGATGAAGCCACGCTGATACAGAGTGGTGCGACGACGTACTATTTCCGTCATAGCTTCTCGGTCGCCGACCTTGGCGATATTGAGGCGTTGACACTCAATCTCAAGCGGGACGACGGGGCCATTGCTTACCTCAACGGGACCGAGATCGCCCGTGATGGCCTTCCCGAGGGAACGATTGGGGCTGGCGATTTTGCAGATAATGCATCGGACGACGGCAACAACTTCCACGCCTTTACGGTGGACAAGAGTCTCTTGTTGGCTGGCGACGCGACGCCGACGACGGAGGCGTTAATCGCGAGAAAGGCGGATTGGAACTATCTCGACGACGGGTCTGACCAAGGCACGGCGTGGACGGCGAGTGATTTTGACGACTCTGGTTGGTCCACGGGGGCGGCCGAGTTGGGCTTCACCGAAGGCGATGAGAACACGGTGATCACGAGCGGAAGCCTCGTTTACTACTTTCGGCATAAATTCACCGTCGCGGATATCTCCGATATCACCGCGCTGTGCATGAAAGTCCAACGCGACGATGGGTGCGTTATCTACCTCAACGGTACGGAGGTCAATCGTTCGACCAATATGCCGGATGGTGCGGTGACCTATCAGACGGCGTCGGGCGATGCCATGAGTGAAAGCACGAGCTTCATGTACGACGTGGCACTCGACGGCTTAGTCGCTGGTGAGAACGTGATTGCGGTGTCGGTGCATCAAAGCAGCGCCGGTAGCTCGGACGTGAGTTTTGATCCTGAGTTCGTCGCGTCAAGG
>JAKUTI010000240.1 GCA_022448765.1 Pseudomonadales bacterium | reverse complement strand
TCTATGGAGCCCTTTCTACAAATCCGCCAGACCTGGTAATCACTCTTTAGATTGTCTGACACTCGAAACGCACTCCGGGATGCCGGCTGGACTCTGTGTCTCGGAGTGCGTTGTTCTCGGTTACAGGTGACTCCTAGGCCAAGATCCCGCGGATGGGATGGCCGTCAACGTCCGTAAGTCGGAAGTCGCGGCCACCGAACCGATAGGTCAGATTGGTATAGTCGAGCCCCAGCAGGTGGAGTACCGTCGCGTGTAGGTCTCTCACCGTATGGGCATTTTCAACAACACGGTAGCCGTATTCGTCGGTCTGCCCATAGATAAATCCTTTCTTGAGACCACCTCCGGCCAACCACAAACTGAAGCCCATCGGATTGTGGTCCCGTCCATTTGTTCCTTGGACGAAAGGTGTCCGTCCGAACTCCCCTGAAAACACAACGAGCGTCTCATCAAGCAGTCCACGCGATTTCAAATCCTTCACCAGCCCAGCCACTGGCTGGTCGACGGTAAGCGCATTCGCGGTATGCCCCTCTTCAAGTTTAGTGTGCTGATCCCAAGGATTTGCCGCTTGGCCCATACCGTCTGTACCAACCATGGTGAGTTCCACAAACCGTACACCACGCTCAATCAAACGACGGGCAACAAGGCACTGTCGCCCATAGGCAACTGTTGACGCATTCGGCGAATCGAGTCCGTACAATGTTTTCGTTGCTTCCGTTTCCCCCGCAAGATCAACTAACTCTGGGACTGCTGTTTGCATCCGGTATGCGATCTCATAATTGTCAATCGCTGCCTCAACCTGGGCATGTCCGTTCGTTTGTTGAAGAAATCCATCGTCGAGGTCATTGATGAAAGACAGTCGGCCGCGCTGCGACGCATCACTTTCGCTTGGTTGAACGTTGTGCAACGGCGACGCATGTTCGGGGTAAATAAGAGACCCCTGGTGGATAGCGGGCAGAAAACCATTACCGAAGACGTTGACGCCCCCGAGCGGAATCCCGCCACTTCCCAGCACAACAAATCCCGGAAGATTCTGGTTGTCCGACCCGAGGCCATACGTAATCCAGGACCCCATACTGGGAAACCCGGTAAAGGGCATTCCGCAATGGAAGTAAAAGTTTGCCTGGGCGTGCTCCATGAATGGCGCCGTCATGGAGCGGATAACGGTCAATTCATCCGCAATGCTTCCAACATGCGGAAAGAGGGCACTGACCGGAATACCGCTTTGTCCGTAATTCGTAAATTCCCATGGACTCGGCAAAATATTGCCGTCCTGATTGAACATGGTTCGCTCAGTCTGGAACGGCATGGGCTGGCCAGCCTCGGCTACGAGCCTCGGTTTCGGATCGAACGAGTCAATGTGGGAGAGCCCTCCCGACATATAGCAAAAAATGACGTTCTTAACCTTCGGCACAAAGTCAGGCGCCTTTGGCGCCAATGGTCCTTCAGCAAGCGCCTGGGATACCCCCGCGTACGCTTTGTCGGCCATAAGCGCGGACAAAGCCAACCAACCAAACCCGGTGGAGGTCTGGCGCAACATCTCACGACGAGTCAAAAACGGAATGGGGCCTGGGTGCTGGGTGGGGTCGTAAGACATCGCGCCTCGCTTACGGGATAAAAATAAATTCCTTCAGATTAAACAGACTATGAGCGACATCCTGCCACACCTGCGCCCCATACATAACAAGGTCCGGGGACGTTTCATGGTCAGTAGCCACGGCACGCACATACTCTGTGACGCGAGCTAGCTCTTCGTCCGTTGGTGCACGCGTTAATGCTTTCAGAAACATATGGCTGATGCGATTCTCGACCGACGTGGCTTCACCTCCCGCAAGCCGCTGTCCCCATTCAGTAGCTTGCCCGATCACGAACGGACTGTTCAGGAGCGCCAACGACTGCGCCGGAACATTCGTTGCATCTCGTTGTCCTCGCGTGGTTGCGGGTTTCGGGAGATCAAAAACTTCCAGGAACGGATTATGCGCGTTTCGACGAATTTCCTGATAAATACTTCGTCGTCCGTCACCATCGACTGGCCCGTTATCCGGGTCTCCCTCGGTCAGACCTCGCCGAGCAGCATAATGCACCGGCACAGACGGTCCGTACATCGTTGTATCGAGACGGCCCGAAATGGATAGCACTGCATCCCGAATCGCCTCGGCATCAAGCCGCCTGAGATTTGCATGTTGCAAAAATCGATTTGACGGGTCAAGTTCGGTCGATTCCGGTGAAGCGTTACTGCTTAACTGATAGGTATTTGTCAAAACCAAACGACGAATCAAACGTTTAACAGAGTAGTTGTCGCTTACAAATCCATCTGCAAGATAATCGAGAAGTTCTGGATGGGACGGGCGGTCGCCAAGACGGCCAAAGTTATCAACCGTGCGAACAAGTCCATACCCAAACAGGTGTCTCCAGATACGATTCACTGCCACTCGGGCTGTCAGTGGGTTCTCAGAGGCGATTACGGCTTCGGCAAGATGCAGGCGCACCTGACCGGGGTCCGGATACACCTCGTTGCTAACAGCTGTTAAATAACCGCGTGGGACAACGTCTCCAAGATTCTTGTGGCTCCCTCGCACTAAAAGAGGTTGGTCGGGCGCGGACTCTTCCACCACACCAGGCGCACGTTGCGCAACCGGCACAGCACGCTCCAAAAGACGATACTCGGCAACGAGTGACCTGAGTTCAACAAGATCTTCAAGTCTTCGGGGTAAGAGGTCGGCACGAACAAACTCGTCCAGAAACACCGCTTGTTGTTCACTTAGTCGACCATCACGCCACGCTTCAACCGCTTCTTGAAGTTGTTCCGAGAGTTGTCGGGTTAGTTCGTCGAGCGATGTCGGAAGAGCGCCCTCAAACATGTGAAGCACCGGCAACACCGTCTCGCGCGGGGTCTCGGCTGTGTCATGGAACACAATCTGGCTGGCACCAATAAACGACCGGCCATCACCCCGACGCGTTGGCCGATTCGTCAGGCTGGCGTCTTCCGAGTCGAACTGAAACCGCGTCACGTCTTCTTGCGTTGCAAATTCGATATACGCGGTAAACCCTTTCCAGAATGTCGTGTCCCACTGAGCCCACGTCATCTGGTCCGCCTTCGGACTGTAACGAAGGTGATAGATCCCCCCCCGTGGCACCGCATAGTTTTCAATGATTAACTGTGCGAAGCTAAGGTCTCCGCCCAACACCCGCAGACTGATGTGGTCACTGTCGATCTGGAATCGCGGCGTTTGAATCACACCCCCGTGCTTCGTGGACAACAAATGTGTATACGCACCACCCGGATATATTCCACCAAGCAATCGGTCCCCGCGTCGCTCAATAGAGAACTCACCCGGTGCCGACGGAACGTCTGGGCGTCCCACACCATGCCCGACCGTGGCCTCGTAATCAGGCCCGCTAAAGTCCCATGCCACCTCAAAATGTTCGTTATTGAACGCCTGACGGGTCTCGACCTCTACCTGCCAGTATCTCTGAAGCTCATGCCAAGTGGCCGTAAAATCGGATGCCTGTGCTAGTTCGCGCAAAGCTCCCACTAGAGTTCCATCTGAACGACTCGACGTAGAGTTAACAGTGTCTGACTCCGGTTCAACTATCACACGTGCTTGTTCAAGCAATGCCTCATTGGTAGCTGTCGTACTGTTAACCCATACATCCGCAAGCTTCGCCCGAACCTGTTTTTTTAAGTTCGCGAGTTGAACTTTATTCTTGGTGAGAACCGCAGGAGCATCTATGGCTCGTTGTGTGGGGCGAGCACCGTACAACGTTCCAAATAGGGAGTAATAGTCTTTCTGGCTAATGGCAT
>JAKUTI010000024.1 GCA_022448765.1 Pseudomonadales bacterium | reverse complement strand
GATTAATGATGGCATCCACGGCGATTGCCGTTTTGCCTATTTGGCGATCTCCGATGATGAGTTCCCGCTGGCCTCGCCCTATCGGAACCATGGCGTCGATACACTTGATGCCCATCTGTACCGGCTGGTCGACTGACTGCCGCGCGATCACACCCGGGGCGACTTTCTCGATGGGCGCAGTCAGCTCGGCATTAAGTGGGCCCTTGCCGTCGATCACGTTACCCAACGAGTCAACCACCCGTCCTAATAGCTCAGTGCCAACCGGAACCTCAAGGATTCGCTGGGTGCACCGAGCCGTTGCGCCTTCGGATAGGCCTTTGTAATCGCCTAGGACGACCACGCCGACAGAGTCTCGCTCCAGATTCAACGCCATGCCGTAAAGGCCGCCGTCAAACTCAATCATCTCCCCGTATTGGGCTTCAGCCATGCCATGCACGCGCACGATCCCGTCGGACACACTAACCACCGTGCCCTCGTTTTGTGGTTGTGACGAAGTGTCGAGGTTTTCGATACGTGCCTTGATGATGTCGCTAATTTCTGATGGATTTAGTTGCTGCATGTAATTACCTATGTCTTTACGAACGCGCGAACGCTTCACCTAATTTCGCAAGCCTGCCCCGCAGGGATCCGTCGATTACTGTATCGCCAGCGCGGATATGCGCCCCACCGATCACAGTTTTATCAACCGCCGTCGTGAGATTAATTTGTTGTTCGAAACGACGCTCCAAGATGTCTTGAAACCGGCCTTGCTCCGTTTCCGAGAGGGTTACCGCGGTCGTCACTTCGACGTCCAATGTCCTAGCCTCCTGCGCGCGTTTTTCCTCAAATTGGGTCGTGATCTCGGCAAGCAGTGGCAAGCGTTTATTTTCTGCCAACACGTATACGAATTGCTGAACGGAATCAGAAAGATCGTCGCGGAAAAGTTCATTGAACTTAAACGCTTTCTCGGCAGTCGTCGCCGTCGGCGACTGAATCATTGCCCTAAGATCTGGATCTTCGCTTGCGAGTGCCAGCAGGTTGAGGCCCCTGGACCACTCATCCAGGCGCCCCGCAGATTTAGCCAACTCGAACGCGGCGTTCGCGTAGGGTCTTGCCAACGTTGCAAGCTCGGCCATGCCTATAACTCCGACGCCAATTTATCCAACAACTCGGCATGCTGTGTTCGATCGATGCCCGATTCGAGGATCCGCTCGGCACCGCTCAGCGCAAGTTCGGCCACTTCGGTTCTTAATGATTCCCTAGCGCGGTTGGTTTCCTGGACGACGTCGGCACGCGCAGACTCTCGAATTCTCTCGCCCTCGTCCTCGGCATCCTTCTTGGCTTCTTCAATCATGCCCGCCGCTTGGGTGCGCGCCTGCTCAACCAACGCCTGAGCATTCGTCCGAGCCTCACGCATAATCTCATCGACTTTAGTCGATGCATCTTCGAGGTCCCGGCGAGCTTGCTCAGCATTCTCAATGCCTTCGCTGATGAGCTTCGTTCGCTCATCCATGGCACCAATAAGGAGCGGCCAAATAAACTTATAGCAGGTCCAAGCAAACACTAAAAACGTGATGCTTTGGCCAACTAGTGTCCAGTTGAGGTTCATATTAGCTTCTCGTTAACAAGCGCTTTAGCCAAGAACAAACAACACATACAGTCCGATCCCCACGCCAATAATCGGCACGGCGTCGACTAATCCCACGACGATGAAAAACTGGGTTCTGAGGTCCCCAAGCAGTTCTGGCTGACGAGCAACGCCCTCCAAGAACTTACCGCCCAATATTCCCATGCCAATGGCGGCGCCAACAGCACCGAGACCCAACATGAGAGAAACAGCGATGGCAATACCGAGTTCCATTTTTGACTCCTGTTTTTTGTTTAATGTGCCTCGTCGTGCGCCGCAGACAAATAGACCACGGTGAGCACGGCGAAAATATATGCCTGCAGAGTAATAATGAGTATGTGAAATGCTGCCCAGGCGAAATGCAGCACGCCACCAAAAATACCTAACGCAGCACCAACAGCATCCGTCGCCATGCCCGCGTACATCAGCGCAATAAGGATGAAAATCATTTCTCCCGCATACATGTTGCCAAAAAGACGAAGGCCCAAAGACAGCGGTTTTGCAAACAGCGTCGGTAGTTCCAGCACCAGATTAAGGGGCGCCATAAACTTCGGAAAGGGCTGAAAGGCCAGCTCGCTTCCGAAACCTCCGAGACCTTTGCATTTGACGCTGTAGTAAAGCATGAGGACGAAAATACTAAGCGCCATCGACATCGTGATGTTTGGATCGGTCGACGGTACAACCTTCATGAAATGCACACCAAAAAGCGCAGCCAGCTCCGGGATCCAGTCGACGGGAACAAGATCCATTAGATTCATTAAGAAGACCCACACAAACACCGTAAGTGCCATGGGTGCAATCAGGTCGTTCTTGTGAGCAAAAATCCCCCGCACCATGTCGTCAATAAACTCCACCACGTACTCGACTGCATTTTGCAACCCGCCCGGGACACCAGCAGTTGCCTTTCGCGCCACGCTGTAAAAAAGCGTGCAGAAGATCAACCCTAAGGCCACCGACCACGCCATCGAGTCCACATTGATCGAGTTAAACCCCATGGCGGTGGCCTCGTCCGCGTCGTGTGCAAACCCCCAGGTGCCATAGAGAAATTCGTCGTGAATGCGTGCATTAACATCCACAACTTCCAGAGTCCCAATATCTGGGTGCCTGCCGTAGGTGAGGTTGGTCAGGTGGTGCTTGATGTATTCCTGCGGATTGTCCGAAGCCATCCTTTATCCCGTTTCCTCACTACGCGGGCCAACCATCGGCCCAACAACCTGAACCAGCAACACCCATGAAAGAGCCGCAAAAAAACCGAGTGGCTCTGGTTCAAACAAGGCCAGCGCCAGCGCAAGGCAGGCAACGACCAGTATTATTTTCAACACCCCTCGCCCGAGAATGGTTCCGGCCCTTCTCGTTCGATGCATCCTGAACGCGAACCACGCGTTTGGTAACACAACCGATCCCCCGCCCAACACCGCCGCCATACTCTGCGCCTCGCTAACAAACAAAAGCCCCAGCACAATGACGACAACGCCCGTGCTCTGAACGATCAGCAGCCGCCGCGGCGCGCGCGCATCAGAGAACAAATTCGTTACTCAACCTGGCCTATTTCCGACAAACCCGACAGGGCTTTGCCCGAAAAAGTTGGGGTGCACAAGGCAGCGTCATTATACGGTTGGGTTCTGCGACACACCACCCCGTAGTGCGTTATTGATTCGCTAATAGGGTTGTTTTTTCTCCGTCAACCACGAAGGTGTCGAAGCAGTCCTTCCAACTCCTCCATGCTGCCGTAGCGAATCGTAATCTGGCCTCGCCCACCAGCCTTGCCGCCGCCATGATGCCGTATCACGACGGGGGCCCCGAGTTTTTCCGAGAGCTCCCTCTCAACGCGCCGCGTATCCGCGTCAGCGTTTTGCGTCCTCGCCCGTGGACCAGCAAGCATCCGACGTACCAAGGCTTCTGCTTGCCGAACAGATAGCCGCTTGAGCGCGATTCGTCGAGCTGCTGCATCTTGATCGCGTTGCTCGAGTGGCAACAACGCGCGCGCATGGCCCATTTCAATCGACCCCTCTTCTAGTAGCTGGGCTGCTCCTGACCCTAAATTTTGTAGTCGAAGTAAATTAGTGACTGCCGTCCGCGACTTGCCTACGGCATCGGCAACCTGCTGCTGGGTCAGCCCAAATTCATCGCGTAATCGACCCAGCGCTCTACATTCCTCCAGCGGATTTAGGTCTTCGCGCTGTAGATTTTCAATAAGCGCTAGTGCAAGAGCCTGTTCGTCGGTTACTTCTCGTACCACGGCCGGGATCTCGGACAACCCAGCTTTTACCGAGGCCCGCCAACGTCGTTCGCCAGCGATAATTTCATACCCGCCTATCGGTCGTTGCCGCAATACAATGGGTTGCATCACGCCTTGCGCCTTGATCGATTGTGCAAGCTCGTCGATGCTCGCCTCGTCGATTCGTTTCCGTGGTTGAAACTGTCCTCGATGAATCTGCTCAACGCTAATATGGCTGAGCGTCTCTCGTGAGCCGGGCGGATCTCCAGGCTGTGTGACCTGGTCGACGCTAGTATTGAGTAAAGCATCCAGCCCGCGCCCAAGACCACGCTTCCTGTTCATCCTAAGACACTTCCTTTTGTGTATGTCTGCGAATCATTTCTGCCGCTAAGGCATGGTATGCCACGGCTCCTCGAGAGTACGCGTCATAAAGCATGGCTGGAAGGCCGTGACTCGGCGCCTCAGCCAGCCGCACATTACGCGGTATCACGGTCCTGAAAACCTGGTCGCCAAAGTGCTCTATCAGTTGTTTCGAGACTTCGCCCGTAAGGCTATTTCGAGGATCATACATAGTCCTCAATATACCTTCTATTTCTAGCGTGCTGTTGCCGCTGGAACGAACGCCTTCGACGGTCTCTAAGAGATCGGTTAAGCCTTCGAGGGCGTAGTATTCACATTGCATAGGAATTAGCACGCCGTCGGCGGCAAACAGGGCATTAAGGGTCAATAGGGTTAACGTCGGCGGGCAGTCAATAATGATGTAATCGAGACCAGCTTCCACTGCCTCCAGTCGACGCGACAAGCGTTGGCCTCGATCGTTCGCCTGAAGCAACGCCACCTCGGCAGCGGTCAGGTCCGTGTTTGCCGGAATCAGCCGAAATCCCGCCGATGATTGGCGCCACGTGTCTTCAAGGCTTGCCTCTCCCAGCAACCAGTGAAAGTTGCTGTACTCGAGTTGGTGTTTGTCGACACCACAACCCATGGTGGCGTTCCCTTGTGGGTCCATATCCACGAGCAGTGTGCGTGCGCCCGTCTTTTGAAGCGAAGCCGAAAGATTGACGCTCGTCGTGGTTTTACCCACGCCTCCTTTTTGATTGGCGACCGCGATGGTTCGCGTCATGCCTGGCTCTTCACTTCCAACGCAGACACCCAGCCTACGGCACCGCGGCGTGTTTCGCGCATCTCACTGCCGTCAAGCGGCGTTGATATGGGCTTCGTCGTCTGCAGCAGGAAGCGACCCCCTTTGTCGAGGAACGGCCGAGCTAACGACCATGCGCTGATCGGATTTGCGACCGCCCTGGCCGTTACCGTACCAAACAATTTCCCTGGCTCATAACTCCGCACATCCCGTGCGAGCACCTCCACGCTACCAAGTTTGAGCTCATAAACAACCTGTTGCAGAAATCGCGCTTTTTTTTGGCTGCGTTCGATCAACACGACCTCCATTTCAGGTCGCCCAATCGCAAGCACTATTCCCGGGAAGCCGCCGCCCGAGCCAATGTCGAGGAGCCGTGGTCGGCCCTCAATGAAGGAGAGAAGCGACAGGCTGTCTAGGAGGTGCCTTTCCTCCAGCCGAGCAATGTCGCCTCTCGAGACCAGGCTGCATACCTCATTCCAACGTTGCACCAGCGATAAGTATCCATCGAGGATTTCGCACTGGCCAGGGCTCAAGCCGGAGGAAAGTAGTTTCTCTTGTGTCCGAGATCGCAAGCGTTACGCTGAAGTCATCCGCTGCTGGCGCTTGGCGTGAACTGCCAGCAATGAAATGGCCGCCGGGGTCATTCCTGGAATACGTGAGGCATTAGCCAAATTTGTCGGTTTCGCGTGCGAAAGTTTTTGTTTTAGCTCGTTCGACAACCCCTCGATGGTCGCGTAGTCCATGGTCTCCGAGAGTGAGACTCGCGCTTGCTTCTTTGCCCGCTCAATTGACTCGTCCTGTCGCCGTATATAGCCGTCATATTTTGCTTCGGTCTCGACCTGTTGCAGTAGCTCTATTGAAACGGCTGGGCCTAGAGTGTGGCTTATCACCTCCGCGGTCACACCTGGTCTTCGCAGCATGCTCAATAGCGTCGCATCCTTCCTAATCTCTTCTCCTGTCGATCTCGCAATCTGTCCGGCAATATCTGAGCCCACACTCACTGTCGTATCTCCAAGGGTCGCAGTGAGTTTTCGCAATTCTTTGCGTTTGTGTTCGAACCGGCGCCACCGATTTTCGTCAATGATCCCAAGCTCGCGACCAATAGGGGTAAGACGTTGGTCCGCATTATCCTGACGCAGTCGCAACCGATATTCCGCGCGGCTCGTGAACATCCGATAAGGTTCGTTAGTCCCCAGTGTCACCAGATCGTCGATCAGAACACCGATGTATGCGTCGTGCCTGGCGGGCGTCCACGGCGAACGCCCCGCCACTTTTCGTGCCGCATTAATTCCTGCGACTATGCCTTGGGCTGCCGCTTCCTCATAACCCGTCGTCCCGTTGATTTGTCCCGCAAAAAAAAGCCCTGCAACGCTTTTTGTCTCGAGGGAGTGATTTAGGTCACGCGGATCAAAAAAGTCATACTCGACGGCATATCCCGGGTGTGTAATGCGTGCTCGTTCAAACCCCTTGACGGTTTGGAGTGCCGCGATTTGCACGTCCAAGGGTAGGCTCGTTGAAATACCGTTTGGGTACAACTCATCGGTATCAAGGCCTTCCGGTTCTACAAATATCTGATGCGCTGAGCGCTCGGCAAATCGGACCACTTTATCTTCGATCGATGGGCAGTATCGGGGCCCCACTCCTTCAATCGCCCCGGAATACATCGGCGAACGATGGAGCCCCGCACGAATAATGTCGTGTGTTTCTGCATTCGTGTAGGTGATGTGGCAACACGTTTGACGGGGATGGTCGTCTGGTGTGGACAAAAATGACATGGTCGGGCGCGGTTCGTCGCCGAGTTGTACTTCCATTCGGTCGAAATCCACACTCGTGCCATCAACTCTCGGCGGTGTTCCCGTTTTAAGTCGATCGACTCGAAACGGGAGCGCACGAAGTTTCTTGGCGAGCGGTCCCGACGCCGGGCCTCCAGCGCGGCCCCCTGGCTGGCTTTCCTGCCCAACGAACAATCGCCCCCCTAAGAAAGTCCCCGTCGTCAACACGACCGCTGGGGCTTTAAAGGTGTGACCCGCATGAGTCACCACACCAGCAATCACGCTATCGTTAATGACAAGGTCTACGACTGTTTCTTGGACGACCCGTAGAAGAGGGGCGCTTTCGATGATTCGTCGAATCGCCTTCCGGTAGAGCGTCCGATCCGCCTGGGCGCGCGTCGCCCTGACCGCCGGCCCTTTGCGGCTATTGAGCACCCTGAATTGGATGCCGGCTTGATCGGTGGCGAGTCCCATGGCGCCGCCTAATGCATCGATCTCTTTCACCAGGTGGCTCTTGCCAATACCCCCGATCGCGGGGTTGCACGACATTTGACCGAGCGTTTCAACGCTCTGCGTAAGCAGTAAGGTCGACGCGCCGCCGCGCGCCGAAGCTAGCGCCGCTTCTGTACCCGCGTGCCCGCCACCGATAATAACGACGTCATATGTCTCAGGATGTTGCATGGGCTCTACCAACCGGGCGAGTATCCTAGCCGATTTTGTTTCGATTGCGGAGCAATTTGGTTGGCGCGTTATTTACCAATACAAAACGCGGTGAAAATTTCGCCCAGCAGCTCATCCGTCGTGGTTACCCCAACAATGTCGCCCAACGCTTGTTGCGTCGTTCGCAGCGCCTCAGCCGCCAATTCCCCCCGTCCCGCTTGAATTTCGGCCAGACCTTCCCGCACGGCCGCCTGCGCTGCTTTCAGCGCGGCGATATGGCGTCGACGCCCTAGAAAAGCGCCCTCGCCGCCCTCAAATCCAATGAGCTTCTTTATTTCCCGCTTGAGATCTTCAACACCCGCCCCCGTTAATGCGGAGAGGCTGACATCGTGATCAGCGACGCATCCCGCCCCCCTGCCCGTGAGGTCGCATTTGTTTCGGACCAACAGTGTCGGTGCCGCAAACGCAGGAATGTTTGGGTCTACTTCGCCATCTTCAATGACCCACATCACTGCATCCGCGCGATCAAGGGCGGCACGGGCTCGCGCAATCCCCTCTTGCTCAACGACATCAACACTCTCGCGAATACCCGCAGTGTCCCGCACTCGAATCGGTAACCCATCGATGACGAGATCTACGTCCAGCAAATCGCGCGTCGTCCCAGGAATGCCGGTCACGATCGCACGTTCATCGCCGACCAGCGCGTTCAATATGCTGGACTTCCCCACGTTCGGTTTCCCGCCGATGACCAGGTCTAAACCTTCATGCAAGGACGTACCACGTGCAGATCGTTCAAGAATGCTGGTTAGTGCCTGATCGATGGCTTCCGCGGCGATCGCGACCTCTCGATCTGCGAGGAAATCTATTTCGTCTTCGGGGAAGTCAATAGCCCCTTCAACATAAACCCTCAGTTCTAGAACGTTTTGATCGATGGCCATAACCGCCTTTGAAAACTCACCGGTGAGCGACCGTGCAGCGGATCGCGCTGCTTGCTCGCTTGCGCTATTGATGAGGTCGATGACCGATTCTGCCTGCGCCAGATCCAGTCGCTCATTCAAAAAGGCGCGCTCGGTAAATTCCCCCGGTCTTGCAAGACGCACGCCTTTGCTCAACGTAAGATTTAAAAGGAGATCTAAGACGACGGGGGCCCCATGGCCCTGCAGCTCAAGCACGTCCTCGCCCGTATACGAATGGGGGGCCGCGAAAAAAAGGGCTAACCCTTCATCAATCGCGTCCCCGTCAGCGTCTTTGAACGCCGCATAGGTTGCGGCTCTGGGGACAGGGCATTGGCCCAATATTGCCTCAGCAACGGACCGTGCACGCGGGCCAGATACTCGCACGATCCCTATACCACCACGACCAGGTGGTGTCGCAATCGCGGCGATGGTTTCGATCACACTACCCGCCGGAGGCCAACGACCCCCCCGGGGTACCGTATTTCCTCGTAGCGTAAAACTGCTGAGCAAAGGAAAAGAGATTGTTCACGACCCAATAAAGGACAAGCCCCGCCGGGAAAAAGGCCATGATCACACAGAAGAAGAGCGGCATGATTTTCATCATTTGTTGTTGCATTGGATCCGGCATGGGCGGATTCATCATTTGCATGCCGTACTGAGACGCCCCCATCAGAATGGGTAGTACGAAGTATGGGTCCATCGCGGAAAGGTCAACAATCCACAGAGCAAAAGGCGCGTGCCTTAGTTCAACACTTTCGTAGAGAACCCAGTAGAGCGCAAAGAAAACTGGCATTTGCAGGAGCATGGGCAGGCAGCCACCTAGTGGGTTTGCCCCCTCTTTCTTGTACAGCCCCATCATTTCCTGGGAGAGTTTTTGTTTGTCGTCGGCGTATCGTTCCTGGAGTCGTTTGAGCTGCGGCGCGACTTTTCGCATTTTCGCCATGGACTTATAGCTCCTGGCCATCAGCGGAAAAAGCGCAATCTTGACCACGATGGTCAGCAGAATAATCGCAAGCCCCCAATTGCCGACAAGACCGAAGACCCAATCGACGAAAAGAAACAGCGGTTCCGACAAAAACCAAAACCAACCGTAATCGAGGGCCCTATCAAGATGGGCAGCAATTAAGCCTAATTTTTTCTGATCTTTGGGTCCCGCATAAAGCTGAGCCTCGTACGTTCCAGTGGAATTGCGTGCAATTCTGACTTCAGGCCCCACAAACCCCGCTCGATACAACCCGGAGCCCATGGGCTCCGCAAAATACTGGTTGCGCTGATCAACTTGCGAGACCCAGGCCGCTAAGAAATAACGCTGAATGATTGCTATCCAACCACCAACCTTGATTTCTCGCAGGCGATCGTCGTCCAGGTCTTCAAACGTCATTTTTTCGTAATTCGTTTCGTCGGTCGTTAGCGCTACCCCGAGGAATGACCTCGGTCCCCAATTGCTCGCACTCTGGGTACTCGCCTTTCCCCCGTCCCGCTTCAATTGCACCCACAGCGCGGCAACAAAGTCTTCGCTACCTCTGTTTTCAATTTCATAGACGACGTCGATCAGGTATTCGTCTGGGCGAAAGCGGTAAATCTTGCGAATCGAAACCCCGTCCTGCTCATAATGCAGTGCGACGTCCATGGGCCTCTGCCCCTCTCGCACAACGTACGAGTATCGATCCGCCTGATATCTCGGCCGTCCCTCGCTTCGAGCATCGGGACCGTCGCGACCCAACAAGCCACTCTGCGCTAGGTATGTGCTGTCGTCACTTCGATCCAAGAGTTTCAGCGGCACATCGGGCTGATCCAAGCTCACCGCATATTGGGGGAGCTGCAATCCTGCAATATCTCCTCCCACCGGGTCTATCCAAACGTGTTGGATGGGTGTTTCAACTTCTATGAGTTGTTCTGGGATTGAAGTCCTGGTCGTTGTAGTTAGCGTCCGATCACTCTTCACAAGACTCGCATCTGGAACGTCTGTGTCGCCTAATTCTTCTGGCTCAATCTCTGGCGCCACAAACCTCTCTGTGTTCGGCAACGGCGCTCGTTGCTCGCTAACGGGAATAACCCGCGCGTTATCAGCCGTCCACGCCTGTATCAAAAGGTATCCGACGACGGCCAACCCTGCCAACAATGACCAACGTATGATTTCGCTAGGGTTCAATGAGCGCTTTCTCTATGACTTATCGCTGATTTGGCCGAATGCTCGAGACCGTCAGGGACCGGATCAACCCCGCCGCGGTGAAGTGGATGACATTTCCCCAAGCGTTTAAGCGTAAGCCAAAACCCAAGAACCGCACCATACTTCTCAACGGCGGTGACCGCGTATTGCGAACAAGTAGGTTCGAACCGACAGTGCGAGCCGATAATCGGACTAATCCAAAACCGATAGAGACCAATGAGACGTATGAGAAACCACCTCGGAAACTGACTCAGTCTCGATTTAAGCTTCACCCACAAGTCCCTTCCATAATTGCGACAGCGCATCCGTCAACTCGGCAACCTGTTCTTTACCGGCTTTCCCAGGGATTGCCTGAACAATAATATCCATGGCTGGTAATTGGTGTTGTTCGTTACGAAACGACTCGCGGATCACGCGCTTTGCTCGATTTCGAGTAACGGCTCGATGCATTGCTCGCTTACTGACGACAATACCAAGTCTTGGCACAGCCACATTATTCGGCAGAGCGAGCAATCGCAGAGGCGGGTGCGTCCGACGTACACTGGCTTCCTGAAAAACGCGATCGAATTGGTGCCTTTTTGTTAGTCGTCGCGAGCGTCCGTAACCAAACCCAGGTTTTAGGGTGCTAGACGGCGAGTCTTTTTCGTCCTTTTGCACGGCGAGAGTTTATTACTTTGCGACCAGCCTTGGTCGACATTCGATTCCGAAATCCATGGGATCGCTTACGTTTAATTACACTTGGTTGGTATGTTCGTTTCATGAGTCGCAATCTAGTGTCACGGAAGGCCGCGATTCTAGTGAGATCAAGCAGAAAGTGTCAATTTGTATAAAACATAAAATGTATAGAAGAACTTGTTGTTGTTGTTAGTGAACGATAAAACTGTTGGTAACGCGGGCCAGGGCGCTCAGGGAGCTGCGCTGGATACGCGCTAATGGTGTGGATAAGACGTGAATTTAGGGTGCCTTGGCTGGGGATGAAGATCACACTGAAACTTATCCACAGCTTATTCGCGGTTCCTTGCACAAGTTAATCACATCAGCCGTGGACGGTGTACCACGAGACCAATTATTGGAACCGTCCCACACCCTTGATATTTCGAACAAAAATAATGTGAAGGCATTTTTCGTTGCGACTTCAATAGCTATGGGCTTGAGTTACTCATTAGAATGTGACGAAGGGCTGCCTTGAATAATTAATAATACTGATCGTCGGGGGGGCGAAAACGAAGTGGGTCTATTGGTCTGGGAACAGTGCTTAGAGAAACTACAGGACGAATACTCCTCCGAACAGTTTAATACTTGGATCAGGCCCCTGCAGGTGCATATGGACGAATCTAGTCTACGACTTCTTGCACCAAACCCTTACGTTCGTGACCAGGTAGAAACGAATTTTCTTAAGCGAATTCAAGAGCTTATAAGCGATCTGGGCGATCCGACTAGCCCCCTGAATGTTGACCTTGGGGTGGGGAGTAGAGATCGCATAGCAGGAGTTCCGGCGCGAAGTGAGCCGCGGGACAATCGTACATCTGGGGGTCTTATTGGCACCTTTCGTTTTGAGACTTTCGTAGAAGGCAAATCAAACGAGTTGGCAAGGGCCGCGGCCTTTCAGGTATCAGAAAACGCTGGACAGTCCTACAACCCGCTCTTGCTTTACGGGGGAGTTGGCTTGGGCAAAACGCATTTAATGCACGCCGTGGGCAACGAGATTTTGTTGAAAACGCCCCAAGCGAAGGTCGTTTACTTACATTCTCAGCGCTTTGTTCAGGACATGGTGAAAGCGTTGCAGACGGGAACGATGCAGGAATTTATGCACCACTATCGGTCCGTGGATGCGCTCCTGATAGACGACATACAATTTTTTGCTAACAAGATGCGTTCTCAAGAAGAGTTTTTCCACGTGTTTAATGCGCTATACGAGCGCGAGAACCAGATGGTTTTCACCTGTGACCGCTATCCGAGCGAAATTCAGGGGCTTGAAGACCGGCTTAAGTCTAGGTTCGTCCATGGCCTCACGGTTGAGGTCGAGGTTCCAGACTTAGAGACCCGAGTAGCAATTCTTATGAAGAAGGCCGAGGCGGAAGGAATAATCCTCGATTCTGACGTGGCGTTCTATATGGCGGAACGTGTGAGAAGCAACGTACGGGAGCTCGAAGGGGCACTACGTCGCGTTTTGGCAAGCGCTCGATTCGGCGGCCATCGAATTACGGTCGAGCATGTCCGCAAGTCGCTACGAGATCTCATTGCCATTCAAGACCGGCAAGTAAGCGTGGACAACATTCAGCGAACCGTGGCCGAGTATTTCAACATTAAGCACGCGGACATGTTGAGTAAGCGTCGCAACCGGACCGTCGCGAGACCTCGGCAAATGGCGATGAGCTTAGCCAAAGAGCTCACACAGCACTCATTACCCGAATTAGGAGAGTTTTTTGGCGGTCGAGACCACACCACGGTTATCCACGCTTGCAGGAAAATCGATGAGCTGAAAGAAACCAATGCCGATCTCGCTGAGGACTATAGAAACTTGTCTAGGATGCTGAACGGCTAAGAATCGAGGTTGCGATGAAATTTACTACTGAACGAGAAAGTTTACTGCGTCCTTTGCAGCTGGTCACAGGGGTCGTTGAGCGGCGTCAAACCCTACCCGTACTTTCCAATGTGCTGATTAAAGCCGCGGATGGCGCGGTTTCAATTACCGGAACCGATCTTGAGGTTCAATTAGTCGCCACGATTGACGGTATTGATATTGAGCAGGAGGGGGCCGCAACCGTTCCGGCCCGCAAACTCGCGGACATTTGGCGGTCTTTGGTGGAGGGCGCCCCGGTTTCCTTGGTGGTCGAGGGGGACCGAACGATCGTTCGGTCCGGTAGGAGCCGGTTCGCGTTGGCAACGCTACCGGTCGACGAATTCCCAGACGCGGTGACCCAGCAGGCCGACGTGAAGGTTTCTTTGCCGTTAGCCGATATGCAGCGGCTCCTTGATAAGACTAGTTTCGCAATGGCTCAACAGGATGTACGGTACTTCTTGAACGGCCTCTTGCTGGAAATCACTGACAGCCATCTTCGCGCCGTAGCCACGGATGGGCACCGGATGGCCATGTGTACTGTGGGGCAGAATGTGAGCGGGGTCGATCGTATTCAAGCAATAGTGCCAAGGAAAGGCGTGATAGAGCTTGGTCGTCTCCTTAATGATTCGAGCGCCGACGTAGAGCTATCCCTAGGAAGCAACCATCTGACGGTGAAACAAGCCGCATATACGCTGACCACGAAGCTCGTCGACGGGAAGTTCCCGGATTACGAAACGGTGATACCAAAGGAGACAGGCAGGTCGCTGGTGGGCGATCGAGAGACGCTGCGGCATGCGTTCCAGCGCGCGTCCATTTTGTCCAACGAAAAGTACCGTTGCGTGCGGCTTTCCCTGGAGGGGGAGCAAATGAAAATTGAGGCCAACAATCCGGAACAAGAAGAGGCCGAAGAGATTGTGGCGGTAGAGTACGAGGGGGACTCTCTCGAAATTGGGTTCAATGTGGCGTATTTACAAGACGTTTTAGGGGTACTAGATACTGAATCAGTACGATTATCCGTAGCGGATGCGAACAGTAGTGCGCTGATTGAAGCCCCTGGCGTGGACGATTCTCTGTATGTCGTTATGCCCATGCGACTTTAACGTTTCGAAATGATCCTCGCGCGAGTCGAGGCGCAGAACGTACGAAACATAGAGACTGCGGGCGTCGACCTGGGCCCAGGCCTGAACGTTCTATCAGGGGCAAATGGCGCAGGTAAAACGGCGTTTCTAGAGGCTGTACATTTGTTGCTCCGGGGCCGTTCGTTTCGGACTCGTGCAATCGAGACCGTTATCAGAGAGGGTAGCGATAGGCTTACGACTCGCGCGGTGATCAAGGACCCGGTGCGGGGCGATTCCAGCGTCGGATTGACCAAAGACCGAAAAAAGAACACTCAACTGCATCGAGACGGAACTGTTGTGACGAGTGCATCAGAGGTTGCTGGCCTTTTGCCGGTCCAGCTGTTACTCCCCGATCTTGCAAACCTTGTTTTTGGGCCCCCTGTGTCCCGCAGGCAGTGGTTGGACTGGGGCACGTTCCACGTGAAACACGAGCACCTCGGCACGCTGCGAGACTATTTGCGTGCGATTCGTCAGCGAAATGCTGCTTTACGGGGCGACGATCAGGCGACGCTTGGAGCGTGGGGTGATCGGGCGGGCGAGCTGGGCGAGCGCGTTGCGGCAGCCCGAGGAGAGTACTTAGACATCGTGAACGCCGAGCTTGTCAAGACGTTAGCGCTGTTGAGTCCAGATTTAAACGTGGTCTTACGCCATGAGCCGGGTTGGCGGGGCGACTCTTTGAAAAATGAATTGAGACAACACGCGTCGCGGGATGTAAAATTAGGGTCTACGCAGGCGGGTCCCCACAGGGGGGATGTCCGGATCGAAATCGTCCCAAGGTCGATACAAAATTCGCCGGTGCCGGCGGCACAAGTCCTTTCCCGGGGTCAGGGGAAAGTGGTTGCTAGCGCGATGAAGTTGGTACAGGCACAGCATCTATCGTCAACGGCGGAGCGGCCGTCGCTTTTTCTTATCGATGACGCGGGTGCGGAGCTGGACAGGGCACATAGAGATCGATTTTTTGGGATGTTGAAGGATCAGAGCTATCAAATTTTGGCAACCTCCACCGATTCCGACTGGCTCTCGGGCGGGCATCCATTTGCTCGTGCAACACTGTTTCACGTGGAACATGGCCACATCGAACCATTCGATCAAAATTAGGGGCGATACGTAAATATGGCAGAGGATACCTACGATTCCGAAAGCATCAAGGTGTTAAAGGGGCTAGATGCGGTACGCAAGCGCCCAGGGATGTATATCGGAGACACCGAGGACGGAACCGGGCTACACCACATGGTGCAAGAACTCGTCGATAACTCCATTGATGAAGCCCTGGCAGGTTATTGCGACGCAGTTGACGTGACGATACATGTTGGTAATGCGGTGTCGGTCAAGGATAACGGCAGAGGCATCCCCGTCGATGTCCATGCCGAAGAGGGCGTCTCGGCTGCCGAGGTGATCATGACGACGCTTCATGCGGGCGGTAAATTTGACGATAACAGCTACAAAGTGTCAGGGGGCTTGCATGGTGTTGGGGTGTCTGTGGTTAACGCGCTCTCCGACGTGTTTAGGTTAACCATTCGAAGGGAAGGCCAAGTGTTTGAGCAGGTCTACCACCACGGAGTCCCGGAAGCACCTGTTGCGGCGGTGGGGGAAGCGGAGGAAACAGGCACAGAGTGTTATTTCGAACCCTCTCCAGACACCTTCACTAACATTGACTTCAATTACGATGTGCTATCGCGACGGCTTCGAGAATTAGCCTTTTTGAATTCGGGGGTGCTGATCCGGGTCAAAGACGAACGCAGCGATCGAAGCGACGAATTCAAGTATGACGGCGGGCTGCAGGCATTTGTAGAGTTCCTCAATCTCAACAAGCAGGCTCAAAACGACGTTTTCCACTGCACGTCAACTCGCGACGACGACGTGACCGTGGAAATTGCTATGCAGTGGAATGACGGGTACCAAGAGCAAGTCTATGCGTACACAAACAATATTCCGCAAGGGGATGGGGGAACCCATCTGGCGGGGTTTCGAGCAGCACTAACGCGCACCTTAAACTCGTATATTGAGCGTGAGGGTCTGTCAAAAAAAGCAGACGTGCAAACAACCGGAGATGATGCTCGCGAGGGACTAACGGCGGTTATTTCGGTGAAACTCCCGGATCCAAAGTTCTCATCACAGACCAAAGACAAGCTCGTATCAAGCGAAGTGAAAACGGCTGTCGAACAGGAACTCGGTAAATTATTCGGTGCTTACCTAGATGAACATCCACAAGACGCCAAAACATTGGTGTCGAAGATGATCGATGCCGCCCGTGCTCGTGAGGCTGCGAGGAAAGCGAGGGAGCTGACGCGGCGTAAGGGCGCATTAGATATCGCGGGGCTACCTGGCAAACTCGCAGATTGTCATGAAAAGGATCCCGCATTATCCGAAATTTTCATTGTCGAGGGAGATTCTGCGGGAGGGTCGGCGAAGAGTGGTCGAGATCGTCAGACACAGGCGATTTTGCCTTTGCGCGGTAAGATTCTTAACGTGGAAAAGGCCCGTTGGGACAAGATGCTTTCGCATGCTGAAATCGGCGCTTTGGTGACGGCCTTAGGTTGTGGCATTGGACCGGATTTTGATATTTCCAAGCTGCGGTATCACCGTGTAATTATTATGACGGATGCTGATATCGATGGGTCTCACATCCGCACACTATTGCTTACTTTTTTCTTTCGTCAGATGGGCGCGTTGATAGAGCATGGCCACGTCCTTATTGCTCAACCGCCCCTATTTAAGGTCAAGAAGGGTCGGGGGGAACGTTATATTAAAGACGAGTTGGAGTTAGACGAGCATTTTTTACAACTTGCCCTCGAAGAGACCACGCTTTATACCGGCGCCACGGCTGGCGCGATCGAAACTGAGGCGCTGGAGTCGCTGGCGCGGGATTATTTAAGTCTCTTGAGCCGTCTGCGGGAGATAAGTAGGTCATACCCCCTGATGATTACCGAAGCCCTCACACGGATAGCTGTGGTACATGACGAAACGCTTCGGAACGAAGCCGCGATGGGGGATTGGTGCGAAACGTTAAAAAATGAAATGACGCAAGACGATCGGCAATTGCGGGTGACAGTCATCCACGATGAAAATCGCCAAACTTACGGCGCGGAAATTCAGCAGACGCAACACACCGTTGAACAAACTACCATCCTTGATGCGGCGTTTTTTCGGTCGCCGGATTACGCGCGCATCCGAACCGTGGCGTCGGAGCTTGATGGTTTGCTTGAAGATGGCGCGTATATTGAACGAGGAGACCGAACTAAGGAAACAAGAAATTTTGGAGACGGGCTGGAGTGGATTCTTTCTGAGGCTAGGAGGGGTACGGACATACAACGTTATAAAGGCCTTGGCGAAATGAATCCGGATCAGCTCGCGGACACAACGATGGATCCGCAAACGCGGAACATGCTGCGCGTAACGGTACAAAGTGCCATTGATGCAGGCCAAATTTTCTCGACCCTGATGGGGGAACAAGTTGAACCACGCCGCGAATTTATCGAAAAAAACGCGCTTTCCGTGGCCAACTTGGACGTTTAGACGTCGAGCTCTTGCATTGTTTGGCGAAGCCAATCCTCTGCTAAGAGATTGATTTCTTTAGATTTTTTGCCTTTGGTAGAAATGGGGCTGCTGATTCGGACCTGTATCGTTCCGGCGCGTTTTTTGAATGAGTGAGGGGGCCAGCAATGGCCGGCGTTATGGGCAACCACGATCACGGGAGTCCCGCTGGCGGATGCCAGCGCAGCGCCACCGCGCTGCATGGGAGCGCTCTGCCCGGTAGCTAATCGAGTCCCTTCAGGGAACAAAGTCACCCACGTGCCCTCTTCGAGACGGGCGCACCCCTGATCGATTAGTTGTCGCAATGCTCCGTGTCGGCGCCCGCGGTCGATGGCGATAGGCCGCAGAAGCGCAAAAGCCCATCCAAAAAAGGGAATCCACAACAGTTCTTTTTTTATAAGGGTTGTCTGGGGGTGCACGAGGGTTTGGACGAAAAGTGCTTCCCACGTGCTCTGGTGTTTTACCAGTAACACGCAGGGACCATCACTCAAATGTTCTTCTCCGACGACAACGTGATGGATCCTGCAAGTGACACGGAGCCACCAAAGGGAGAGCTTTGTCCAGCACACGACGATGAATTGGTAGCGTTGTCGAAACGGTAACAACCATCCCACCAAAACGGATAACGTTCCCCAAACAACGGTTATTGGTATGTAGCCGCAATAGAATAGAAATGAGCGTATTGCGATCAGGACGCAGGGTCTCCAGACGAGTCGTAACGCGGCGAAGGGTCTGTTGCCAGGGTATAACGGTGTCGCAAACTCAGAGTTTCCGCGTTGAGTAGTATTGCAATCTAAGGGATGGTTTGGCTTCGGTCAAAGTGTGTTCGAGGTATAGAAGGTCTAGTTTGAGTTGAAATCGCGTGTGTGATGCGAAAAGCTTCTGTGCGAGTTACTGCGACATGGAATGGGGCGTACCAATACGAGGCCATACGGCGTGCGTGTCACGGGGTCGACCCTAAACGCG
>JAKUTI010000239.1 GCA_022448765.1 Pseudomonadales bacterium | reverse complement strand
GATTTCTGTCTCGAAAACGATTACGTCTATTGCTATTTAAGTTTCACGGGATATATACGCGCCAAGCAGTTGATGGACGGCTACTGGAATCGAGTTGCTGAGTACGGCAAAGATGACTCCCCTTACCGTGCCGGATTTGCGCAAACTATTGTCGTTGCAGAAACAGACGAAGAAGCCGAGCGAGATTACAGAGAACACATCGACTACTTCTACAACCGTTGTTTACACGTGTACCCGGGATTTGCCGATGCACCTGGGTATCGCACAATCAAGACCCTTAAAGCGAACGTCACATCCCAGATGACGGCGCAAGGTTCCGGGAACATCGCTAGCATGAGCTGGCAACAGCTAATCGATGACGGCTACATCATCGCGGGAAGCCCCGATACTGTGGCGAATCAGATGAAGGAACTGGTGACCAGCTTACGCGTTGGCAACATTTTCTGTCTCATCCACGTAGGCAACATGCCCCAGGACAAGTGCATGCGTTCGACCAAGCTGTTCGCCGAGGAAGTCATCCCCCAGCTCCGCGATATGTGGCCCGAGTACGAGGATGACAATCGGTTTTGGGTTTCGCCAATCGACCACGCGAACCGCTCAGCCGCGGCTGCAATAGGAGGCTGATGTGGAATCCCACATACTTGAGGTTGGTCATCCCAACAATCGAAGCAGTATCCGCGTTTACGAAGGCGGCAAAGGGCCCGAGCTGTTATTTCTTCACGGGGCCGGCGGCTTGTTCCCCGACGATCCTTTCCTTGAGTCACTGGCGAGTCATTATCACGTCTATGCGCCGTTGTTACCTGGTTTCGAAGACTCGGAAGGTGGAGATCATCTGCGCAACATGCTCGACTTCACGCTGCACGCTTTTGATGTGTTTGACGCTCTCTCCTTGCATCAACCGCTTGTGGTTGGCCATTCGATGGGTGGGATGATCGCAGCCGAAATGGCTGCCATCGCACCCTCAGAGATCCAAAGGTTAGCGCTTTTAGCACCAGCAGGATTGTGGAAAGACGACCACCCTATCGAAGACCTTTTCAGTAAGCTGCCGTTCGAGCTGCCGGCACTTCTTTTGCACGACCCAGAAAAAAACGGTGCCCTGTTGTCGTCCGGCGGGAACTTTAACGATCCGGATTTCCTCTCAGATTTTCTGGTTGGAAATGCACGTCGCCTAGGAATGGCGGGCAAATTGTTGTTTCCTGTTCCAGATCGTGGCCTACGTGACCGTCTGTACCGAATTACAGCCCACACTGCCATCATTTGGGGAAGGTCCGATCGTCTCATTCCACCCTTGTACGGGGAGGATTTTGTCAGTGAAATCCCAAGCGCTACGTTACACAACGTTGAAGAAGCTGGTCACATGCTTCAGTACGAACAGACGGAAGCGGTCATCAAGATCTTGGCAACCCTCCATAACTGATCGTCGTCTCTCTGGTCAATGATCACGCGCAGCGATGATCTAGAGCAACTCCGTTTGATGATCGAGGTGGCGGAGCAAATCGTCGTATTCACTGGCGCCGGAATCAGCACCGAATCGGGGATACCCGATTTCCGAAGCCCAGGTACTGGTCTCTGGAACAAAATCAAACCCATCGAATTTCAGGACTTCGTCGCGTCCGACGAAGTTAGACAAGAATCCTGGCGAAGGCGTTTTTCTGGCGATCGAACCATGGAAACTGCAGTACCGAATAATGGTCACCGGGCGGTCGCTCAACTTGTGAAGGAAGAGAAAGTGTCCGCGGTGATCACCCAAAACGTCGACAACTTACATCAAGATTCGGGCATCGACGATGAGAATGTCATCGAATTACACGGCAACGCTAAGTACGCAAAATGCTTGTCTTGCGAAACTCGATACGAGTTGGAGGATCTGGAAGCTCAATACAAGAAAGAAGGTCGCGTCGACCCGTGCAGTCGATGCGACGGGATCATCAAATCGGCAACCATTTCCTTCGGTCAAGCCATGCCTGAGAAAGAAATGGAAAGAGCCCGCCGCGCAACAAGCCAATGCGATCTATTTATCGTTATCGGCTCGTCTTTAGTGGTCTATCCCGCAGCCGGATTCCCCGAATACGCTAAACAACTTGGAGCCGGGTTAGCTATCGTCAATCGTGAAGAAACACCGCTCGATCACTTAGCCGACATCACGGTTCACGAGGAAATAGGGCCGTCTCTAAGCTACGCCGTAGGACTTAACTAGCTACGCCTTGGAAATAATTGCCAACCTTTTGGATCCTTGAACTGAGAAACATTGCTACAGACACTCCGGTACTACCGCGTAGCAGTCAAAAGGTTTTCGGCAAACCGCTCGATGTGCTCGATCCGATTACACGTAGCCACTCGAAAACAGTGGGGAGCATAACGGGGCATTTCAGAGTCCCCTTCGCCCCAAGTATCGGGAGTTTCAGGCGTCAGCCAAAACACCTGTTTTACCCGGTTCGACAATTCTCGAAGAATGTCGGCCCGAGCGTCGTAGTAGTTATTGCGACCGTCGCCCAAAACCACCAAGACTGAACGACTGTTTAGATCCGTCCCGCAACGTTCGCGGAAATCTATGAGCGCACGCGCGTAGTCCGTATTGCCCTTTCCCCAGAAGAACAGCGCGTCTTCTATCGCTTCGTCCGACGCCTTAGAGCGGAATATGTCGGTTACCTCTCCAAGACGACTCGAAAACGTAAAAGCCCGTAAATTGGGCAATACATCAGTCAATTCGTACAGAAATAAGAGCAGAAAACGCGCAACTCGAGCGACCGAGCTACTGACGTCACAGAGAACATAAACCGTTGTCTTCTCTCGTTTGTGTCGACGCCAACGGACGTCGAACATTGTTCCGTCGTACGCGACATTCCGACGTAACGTTTTCTTGATATCAATTACTCCGCGAGTCGCTTTACGCAGTCGTCGTCGATGGTCTCTTACCAGCCTATCGGCCAACTTTTCGACGACCCGACGTACTTCATGTTGATACTCAAAAGGAATTCGGTCGAGGTTGGCATTGAGAGCCGCATCCAATAGCGCACGTTTTCCCGTAGCGTCAACACGTAGTCGGTACTGCGAATCAACATAATCACGTATCTCTTGACGAAGATATTGACGCAAGTATCGAACGGCAGGGTCGGCGTTTTCAGTAGAACCCACGTAGTCGTCTAGTTCCCTAACCGACAACGCTTCAGCAATCCGGTCCACGTAATACGACTTTTCTCTAAGGGTTCGAATACTTCCCAAGTTGAGACGTGATGCAGCCTGTTGAACCAACATCGCGAGCCGATCTCTATCGTTATCTAGAGCGCTTTCGACGGTGTCAACAACGTCCGTCGACGTCGTGGTGCGAAGCGTTTCAATGATCTCCTCACGGTCGACGTCGCGCAACATCGCTCGCTTGGCTGGGACCCGAAAAGCCAATTGATCGAAAAAACGTTCGAAGGTTTCATCAAATCTTTCCTTCTCGTCCACCGTTTTGGCTAACGTCAATTCGAGCGCATCTCTCAACAGAGTTTTATCCCGAATTCCAACGTGCGATAGAACCGCAAATGCGTCCAACGTCTCCGCTGTCGATACTCGAATATCTGCATTTCTAAGAGCATTGACGAGAAGCGCAAACGTGGCGTCCATGGGACTCGATTTGCGCCTAGGCCGAAGAAAACAAAGCAACCGTAATAGAGGCATCCACCGTCGGCGTGTTTATCGCCCGGCCGCGGACGCCACCAAGGGCTTCTCTAATTCTCGCCAGTCGATATCCCCATCGGTGGCAAGATTCTCGAAATTGAGTACACCCATTTCTTCGAACTTCGGACGAATTTTTTCGGTCAGGAGTCCAATACGAGCGA
>JAKUTI010000238.1 GCA_022448765.1 Pseudomonadales bacterium | reverse complement strand
TTACCGAACGATTCATTGAAGAAAATCCCGAAGCCAGCGATGTCACTCCAAAATTCACGTGTGTTTCACCCGTCCAATTTTCATTTTTTGCTACAAATTCAACACTAAATAATTCAAGAGGCCCCAGTGGGTCGGGGTCCGGCCATTTCCCGCTGAAACTCGTGTAAGCGACGATGGCGCGTTTGTCGGTCAAGTGATCGCCGTCAAGATCGGTTGAATCGACAATGACTGAACCCGCTGTTCGAGTCGCTTGCAACAAGCCCTCCTGATAAATCGGTATCAACGATTCGAGTTGCAACTTGGTGCTATCAAAGAAAACGGATATCCCGGCGCCCGCCGTTTGCAACCCAACCGGAATGGTGCTGTAACTGACCGTCAGCTTTGCTCCAACCGCACCAACGTCCATAACAATTGACCTGGGTTCGACAAATAGCGCTTGTTGGTTAGCGCTGAGAGACGTCACAACCAGCGATATTAGAATTACGCATAAAGGATAACGTGCGCTAGCGTTTCTTCGGCTCATATCCAGTCCCAACGACCAAGCTATTGGGCCGTTTTATAGCAGCGTCCAACAGCGCCGTATATAGAGTTGTGGCCGACTGTTTGCCGTTAAAGCGCGTCCAACGTGGATAGATTAAAGGTCGGATAAGACCTCCCTCAACCGTGACACAAGAATCACGTCGCAACGTCATGCAACCGTACCGCTCCTGCCTGAAGCCTGTTATAGATAACGACCCATCGGCTCTCGGGAATCGCGATGAACAATCGGCGCATCAAGTGGACGGCATTCACTGCGGTGTCCATTGCCTGTGCGTATATCGCGTATCTGTTTTTCCCGACAGCGTTCCCAATCGTTTCCGTTGACATCAGCATGACTCGCGAACTCGCGATCGAAAAGGCCCTCGATCTCTCACACGAACACGGATGGGGCCCCGTAATTCCCCAACGGGACGCGGCATCATTCGAAACCAATATCCCCGTAAAAACGTTTGTCGAGCTTGAGGCAGGGGGGATTGAAGGATTTGCTCGACTCCTCGAAGACTCAATCTTCTCGCCCTATACATGGCGGGTACGCCTTTTTAGCGAAGGCGTGGTTAACGAAACCACCGTTCGCTTTCGACCCAACGGTAGTCCGTACGGCTTTCGGGAAAAAATTGCCGAAGACGAAAAGCGTCCCAACATCGATGCGGCCGTTGCCATAGAGGCGGTTGAAGCCGCCGCCAACGATCTCTGGCGTATCGATCTCAAGAATCTCGAATTAACGGAATCCGGACAGGACGAAAAGCCAAACGGGCGAATTGATCATCGATTCGTCTACGAAAGCCCGCGCACTGATCTTGGAGACGGCCGATTACAAGTAAGAGCACGCGTGTCGGGTGATCGCGTCAGCATGTTCATGCCTTCCGTGCGCGTGCCGGAGTCGTTCACGCGCCGTTATCAAGAGATGCGTTCCGCCAATAACAGCATCAGCACATTAGGCCAGGTCGGTATGTTTCTCTTACTGATTGTGAGTGGCGTCGGCCTCTATCATTTATCGCGGCGGGGAAAACTCGTATGGCGACCCGCCATCATTGCCGCGGGATTGATCGCTGCTTTACAGATTGCCGCCAGTCTCAATACATTACCGCTCGCCTGGTTAAGTTATGACACATCGGACTCTGCATCCGGATTCCTAATCCAAAACACGCTTTCAAGTATCTCTTCAAGCTTGTTATTTGCGTTGATCCTGGCTCTTTCGTTCATCGCCGCGGAAGGTCTGTCTCGTTTAGCGTTCCCTGATCACCCGCAGCTTTGGCGCCTATGGAGTCGTGAAGCGGCTTCTTCAAAGAGCGTCGCAGCACGTACCAGTACAGGTTATCTACTCGTACCAATTAACCTAGTGTTCGTCATTTCGTTCTATTTCATCGCTCAAAACGTCGGCGACTGGTGGAACCCGTCAGATACTTTGGTGAGTCCAGATTCACTCGCTCATTTCGCGCCTTGGTTAAACCCGTTCGCCCTTTCGTTACAGGCAGGATTTTGGGAAGAATGTCTCTTTCGCGCGGTCCCGCTAGCATCCGCTGCCTTGCTCGGAGAACGCTACGGTCGCCGTAGTCTGTTCATCGCGATTGCGTTCGTCCTGCAAATCCTAATCTTTGGGGCCGGACATGCGAACTATCCTGCACAACCCGCCTATGCGCGTGGCGTCGAGCTGGTCGTGCCTTCCGTCATTTTCGGGTTGCTTTATCTACGTTACGGCCTTTTACCCACCATCATCATGCACTTCGCGTTCAACATCGTACTGATGGCACTACCCATCTTTTATACCACCGCCCCCGGTGTGTGGCTTGATCGTTCAATTCTAGTCCTGCTCGCTTTCCTTCCAATCGCGATCATTCTCTTACGTCGGTATCAGATTGGGGGTTGGTCTGATTTGCCCGGTCGGTTGCGAAATGGCGGTTGGCAACCTTCAACCCCAGTATCGAGAGAACCGCCCGTCGTCCTCCCGGCACAAACCTCCGACCACCAGCCAACGCTACTACTGCCCGCACTCATCGGGTTTTGTGTCGTTGCCATCCCACTCGCGTACTGGCTGAACGCTGAGTCCCGTACCGAAATTCCCACGATTGAAATTACCCGAACCGAGGCCCTAGCCATCGGCCGCTCCACGCTGGCGGAAAAATCGATAGAAACTAAGCCAGGTGGCCGCGAGCTTGTCTCCGTATCCGGCATAAACGGCACCGTCAGCAAGTTCTTGTGGCAAACGGCTGGCGAAGAAACCTATACGACGTCGCTCGGAAGTTGGCTGCAGCCGCCCCGATATTTTGTTCGTTTCGCACGCTTCGACGGCAACGTCGCCGATCGGGCTGAGGAATGGGGCGTGACCGTTCGAGGCGACGGAACCGTATTAAGTGTTCAGCACCGACTCCCTGAAAACGCGCCCGGCCTCGACCTAACGGAGGCAGACGCAAGGGCCTTAGCCCATGCTGCACTTGAGCGTGAGCTGCTGGTATCCAACAACTCACTGCGCGAATTATCTGTTATCCCTACGAAGCAGCCTTCCCGAACAGATTGGTCATTTACCTTCGCTGACGTGAGATCCAAGCCCTTACCGAGGGGGGAAAGACGGTACGCCGTTCGCATCGCAGGTAACGAGATCGTTTCAGTCAATCGCTTTATTCATATTCCAGAAGACTGGCGACGGGAGCAACGATCCAACGCGACAACCATGAGCATTATCATGACGCTCGTCCAGGTCGTGACGTTGTGTCTGAATTTCGGTGGCGCCATTGTCGGCATAGTCGCCTGGAGCCGAGGAAATTTTTCTATTCGGCATTTTATGGTCGTCGCCACATCGCTGTTCATCCTCGGGTTAGTTGGTGAAGCCAACGGTTTCCCGATGCTCACGGCAAGTTTTACGACGGCGCAGCCTTTTGTCAGTCAAGTCTGGAACGCAATCGCCTTCGCATTGATCCAGAACCTCATTCCCGCAATCTTAACGGGACTCACGGCCGGCATGATCGTCTTTTGGTGCCGTAATTCGTCAGCCATTAAACCCAAGCGCTTGTTGTTAACTGCAGTATTGGTGGGGTTGGTAACCGTCTGTATTAGCGCTTTGGCGTTACTACAAGATCTTCCAAGTCCACGGGTATCCGCGGTCTTCGGTGCGGGCTTTGCTGTTCCATTCGCTGCACCGATAACGCAGTGGATCGTGAATTTCATTGTGATTTCGGTACGGTATTTGCTCATCTTCGGTATTGCCAATTACGTGAGTCGAGACTGGAGTCGTTGGAAAGTCCCCACTCTCGTCGGTGTGTTCTTGATCGGTGGGCTCGCGATGAATTCCGGAGGTGGCTC
>JAKUTI010000237.1 GCA_022448765.1 Pseudomonadales bacterium | reverse complement strand
ATCCAACCGGCAATCCCCATCGTGAATGTGTACGGTAAGGCCATGAATACCATCCGTCCGTACGAGAGTCTGATGAGCGGTGCCAACGATGATGTTAGGAGAAACAAGAAAGCGGCCTGGCCGTTCGGTGTCGCGACGCTTGGAATATTTGTACCGGTATTAATTGCCACTCCCAGAAGATCAAACTGATTGCGGGTTAAGTCCCCTGCCAGGAATGCTGCATTGACCTCATTGATATAAACGGTCGCGACGAAGACGTTGTCGCTGATTGCGGACAGGACGCCGTTGACGATGTAGAACATGCCTGGCTGAAGATGCGGTTCGAGAGTTAGTACGTAATCGATTACGGGAGCGAATAAGTGCTGGTCGTGGATCACCGCGACAACGGCGAAAAATACGGCGAGTAGTGCCGTAAATGGCAACGCTTCTTCGAAAGCGTGTCCCAGCTGGTGTTCTTCAACTACACCATTCATGGCAGTTTGTATGACGATGACCGACAGTCCTACCAAACCGACCTCAGCAAGTTGGAATGCGAGAGCAAACATCAAGAAGACTGCTGCTACTGCTTGCATGATGAGGCGGGCTTTATCGCGTCCCGTCCTTTCTGCAGTTTCTTCCCGGTCGTACTCCTTCAGCACTTTCAGGACGTTTTCTGGGATTTTTTCTCCGTAGCCAAACCACCCTGTCCACTCAAGTACGAGGCACGTCGATAGTCCGACGACGAATACGGGTAATGTCACCGGAGCCATGACCAGAAAAAATTCTATAAATTCCCATCCCATTACTTTAGAGATGAGCAGATTTTGTGGCTCTCCCACGGTTGTCATTACGCCGCCCAGCGCCGTTCCAACCGCTGCATGCATCATTAGACCACGCAAAAAAGAACGAAACTGCTCAAGATCTTCTCGATGGAGCTCAGGTACTTCGGCATCGTGATCTCCGTCTTCGGAGGCGAAGCGGTGGTATACGGAATAAAAACCGACGGCAACGCTGATAATGACGGCGGTTACGGTGAGCGCATCGAGGAACGCAGAGAGGAAGGCGGCAACAAAACAGAAAAGAAATGACAATAAAGCTTTGGATCGAATGCCAAGAAGGATCTTCGTAAAAGTGAATAACAAGAGATCTTTCATGAAGTAAATACCCGCCACCATAAAGATAAGTAACAGGATGACGGGAAAGGCGCTTTCTAATTCATGCAATACCGTGTGCGGGTTGGAAAGTTGGAAGATGATCGCTTCAAGCGCTAACAGACCCCCGGGTTGCAAGGGGTAGCACTTGAGTGCCATCGCAAGTGTGAAGATAAACTCTAAAACGAGAGCCCAGCCGGCGATGTAGTGACCTTGGGGCAAGAGCAGTAACAATGGATTTAGGATGAGGAACCCGATAATCGCTCGCTTGTACCACTCCGGGGAATTTCCAAGGAAGTTTGCCCAGAACGAGCCAAAACTTATTCGTCCCCGTCCGCTTGAAATTGTCTCAGCCACTACGACATCCCGCGCTCAAACAAGCGGTCCAAGATACATGCGTCTCTACTACGTCTCAAGATGAAGCTGCCGGTTAATCGCTGCGAGTACCGGTATATTGGTTCGTTGGTATCATCGCTCAGGCTATACAAAATCAGGGAATGGTATGTGGCCGTTTGAACCCGATGGTTTCGAATCGATCAGTAAGGAACCGGAAGGGGCGCACACGGGCGAGTCGCTCTATTTTGTCTTTGTTGGCGATGAGGTGCTTTCGCTAACTGAACATGGCATTCCTCGGCCGGTGACGGTCGATGAATTTCGCTGGGTTGATCTTGAGGTTGTCACTCGACTGTACGTGGGTAATTGGCGCGGAACGTCTTGTTATGCAATAGAAGCGAAGGGGAGGGCCCCAGAGGGTTACGCTCTGACCGGGCTTAGAGCATGGCTTGGGCGTGTTGAACCTGCAATGTTCTATTTGGCGGGACGAGCTAAGCAGATCATTGAGTGGCATCGCGATCATGTGTTTTGTGGACGATGTGGAGTGGAAACCGAAGATCACGGTTCAGATCGAGCTCGGGTATGTCCGTCATGTCAATTGATTAGTTATCCGCGACTAAGTCCGAGCATTATCGTTTTGGTCCGACGCGATCAAGATATGCTGCTTGCGCGAAATGCAACCTGGCCGACGGGCATGTTCAGCACCTTGGCTGGCTTCGTCGAGCCGGGAGAGTCGATTGAACAGACAGTGCATCGGGAGGTGTACGAGGAGGTTGGTGTCAAGATTGAAAATCTACGGTACTTAGGTAGTCAGTCTTGGCCTTTCCCCAATTCGTTAATGCTCGGTTTTCACGCGGACTACACGTCGGGTGAGATCGTTTGCCGCGACGGTGAAATTGCTGAGGCTAACTGGTTTAGATACGACCAATCACCCAACGTTCCGGGCGGCACAGCCATCTCGGGATGGTTGATCCGCGCCTTTGTCGAAGAAATGCAGGCGTCACTCAATCCGGAATCTGCGGACGGTTTGGGGACCTGAATATCGCGAGTATCAGGAACAGCAGGGTCAGGTAACCGTCTGATCGGAATTGTCCGGCCATGAATGCCGCGGTGGGATCCGTATCACCAAGAAGCAAGCCCGATACCGAATTCCAACTCTCGAAGGTGAAGTTGACGTCGGCGTCCGCCTTCACGAAGGTAATTCCTTCTCCTGAAACATGGCAACGAAGTTGCTCGTCTTGCACGGTTAGACCGATGATTACGTCGTATTCCTTGGCGGCCGTCGGGAAAAAGTTCTTCCTCAGCTCGTCCCGACATTCCTCTTTCGTCACATGGACTCCTTTTACTACCGCGACCAGAAACCGGAAGAATATCGATTAGTTCCTTGTTGTGCGATGGCGGTGGAGCCATTAGGTTGTCGGTGGACGTTTAAGCAAGATAACGGGTAATCTTTCGCACCCCCCCGCGGAAGTATTTTGGATGGACTTTCTGTTCGAATATCTGGGCTTTTTGGCGAACACGGTGACCGTTGTTATTGCCGTGGTCATCGTGCTTATGATGCTTGGATCAATTGGTCGGGGTCGACAAGCTCCTTCACGGGGATATCTTGAAGTTCACCGGGTGAACGATCGACTGCAAGAATTGCGCGATGCGATGGACCAAAATTTGATGCCCGCGGGGCAGTTCAAGAAATCCTCGAAAGAAAATCGTAAAGAACGAAAGAAATTAGCAAAAAAGCCTGAGCCAAAGCCTCGTGTATTCGTAATCGATTTTAAAGGGGATATGAATGCCTCCAATGTTGAAAAGCTACGGAACGAGGTGACGGCCGTGCTACTGCGGGCTGAAGAGGCAGACGAACTCGTTATCAAATTGGAAAGTCCTGGGGGGCTTGTTCATGCATATGGACTTGCTGCTTCACAGTTGGTTCGTGTGCGACAGGCGGGGATTCGGCTCACGGTTGCGGTAGACCGTATAGCGGCGAGCGGCGGATACATGATGGCTGTGGTTGCCGACCAGATTATTGCGGCTCCTTTTGCCCTTCTTGGATCCATCGGAGTGGTTGCCGAAGTCCCCAATGTGCATCGATTGCTCAAAAAATATGATGTCGATTACGACGTGATCACGGCCGGTAAAAGCAAACGCACAATGACTGTATTTGGCGAGAACACCGAAGAAAATCGCGCCAAGTTTGTTGAAGAGTTAGAAGATGCGCACGCGCTATTCCGTGAGTTTGTATCGACATATCGTCAACAACTGGACGTTGAAGCTGTTGCGACGGGGGAGAGTTGGTATGGAGAAAGAGCTCAAAAGATACACTTGGTAGATGCGCTGTCGACCAGCGACGAATATGTCATGGACGCTTGTGATCGTGCCGATGTC
>JAKUTI010000236.1 GCA_022448765.1 Pseudomonadales bacterium | reverse complement strand
AAGTCTAGGGCCATGGCCAGCAGTGCATAACAGAGGTACTTACCCAACAACGTGACGGTGTACGTAGACACATGGAACATAGAGTCTTCGGGAACCAAAAGATTAGCGACGGGCACGAACACGCACAGCACCCCAAGAATCCCTAACAGGATAGACGGGCCCCAATCTTGTTTGAGTAATCGGTCCAATAGCATCAGTTTTCTGCCGCCCGTCCTTTCTGCGGAAACAAGCCCCGAGGTCGCCACTGAATAAACAGAATGATGAAAACGAGCACGAGAACTTTCGCGACAACGGCGCCGGCATAAGGCTCGAGGAACTTATTGGCCACGCCCAGCGACAATCCAGCCACGAGGGTGCCCCATAAATTCCCAACACCCCCGAACACGACCACCATAAACGAATCAACGATATAACCTTGTCCCAGATTGGGGCCAACGTTCGTCAGCTGCGATAAAGCGACGCCAGCAACACCGGCAATGCCCGCCCCAAGACCGAATGTCAGTGCGTCCACTCGAGCACTTCTGATCCCCATCGCCCTTGCCATAGACCGGTTCTGGGTAACCGCACGCACTTCTAAGCCCAGTCGCGTCCGCTGCAGAACAAGTACCAAGGCAGCAAAAATGAGTCCGGCAAAAATCAAGATGTAAAGACGGTTGAAGGTCATCGAAAGGCCGTCCAACAGTTCAAACGAGCCACTCATCCACTCGGGAGTCGCGACCGACCGATTGAGGGGCGAGAAGATACTGCGAACGGCCTGCTGCAACACCAAACTCACGCCGAACGACGCGAGCAGAGTTTCCAACGGACGTCCATAAAGGAATCGAAAAATTCCGCGTTCAATCCCGATCCCAACTAAACCAGACACGGCGAAGGCTGCCGGGACGGCAATAAGAAGCGAGTATTCAAGTGCACCCGGAAATAGCGTTTGTACGACGTAGGTCGTGTACGCACCAAGCATTATTAGTTCACCGTGAGCCATGTTGATGACGCCCATCACCCCAAAGGTGATGGAAAGACCGATAGCCGCCAAAACCAGCACGGATCCGAGACTTAGCCCAAAGAATACCGTTTCGATGGTCTTGTACCGCGCCACCGTCGCTTCGATACTTTCTAACGTCTCACGAGCGGCCTCTTGAATCGCCTCACTTGCTATCGGATCGTTCGAAATACCGGTCAACTTTTCGCGGACGCGACCATCGAGATTGCTCGCGGACGCGCGGATTGCCCTTAAGCGTATGTTTTCATCGTCTGCGTCCAAGTCAAATACGACCAACGCGGTATTGATCGCCACAATCACTTCGGGGTCCGATTCGACACGCAAACGTGCATCGAGAACTTCTCGCATGGAAGAATCGGCTCCATCGGCAATTGCTTCGGCCGCGGCAATCCGATCATCAGGGTCCTCATCGTCGAGGCGGATACCCGCGATAAGACCTCGTAGCAGACCTCGCAACCGATTGTTGACGCTAATTTTTCGCGCCCCTCGCCGCCCCACTTGACCCAGTTCTTCGCCAGTGACCGCATCGCGAATATTGAATCCACCGCCATCGAGCCCTCTCGCGACGACCACGCGACCCGTTTTACGTTCCGTATAAAGTTCCGCGTCTAACAGCGCCGTTAGTACTAATAGCGTGCGCGGGTGCGGGTGTCGCGCAATCGCCCTTGCTGCTTCCGCCTTTTCCCCAAACGAACGCGTTTTTAGACGATCTACGGTAGCTTGGAAACTGGCATCTAGAGCGTTCTTCTCTTCTTCGACGCCGAAACACGGAAGGAGCCCGGCTACGACCAAAACGACAAGGCACGACCGCAGCCAACGCCCGCACTCAACCCATGTTGAACTACGCGCAGCGATCTTCATTGTTTGTACCGGCGACTCATGTAGACCCTTCTCGACGGGCGGTCAGCACCGCCCGTCGTAGTGCTAGTGCGTTTCGATCAGCGACCTACTCGTAGTTCTGCCCGGAACACGTGCCCGTCTTCACGTTGTAGTTGCCACAAGCAAGCGGCTTCATCCAATCCGCCGTGATGTCACGCGAACCTTCCAGGTGGTCGGTCCAAGCATCACCGACTACGGTCCCCGGCGTTTCCCATACGATGTCGAACTGACCATCCGCTTGGATCTCACCGATCAGAACCGGCTTGGTGATGTGATGATTCGGCATCATGGTCGCCATACCACCAGAAAGGTTTGGTACCGTCACGCCGATGATGGCATCTTGAACCGCCGTCGCATCAGTCGTTCCCGCTTTTTTGACAGCCTCGACCCACATCTCAAACCCAATGTAATGGGCTTCCATCGGATCATTGGTTACACGGTCATCGTCATCAATAAACTCTAACCAGTCGTCGATGAATTCGTCGTTAATTTCAGCATCAACGCTCATGAAATAATTCCACGCCGCCAGATGACCGACCAGAGGGCCGGTATCGAAACCCGAAAGCTCTTCCTCACCGAGAGAAAACGCGACAACGGGAATATCCTCCGCCGAAACCCCCTGATTGCCCAGCTCTTTGTAGAACGGCACATTCGCATCGCCATTGACCGTCGACACCACAGCCGTCTTCTTGCCAGCGGAACCAAACTTCTTGATATCCGAAACAATCGTCTGCCAGTCGGAGTGTCCGAACGGCGTGTAATTGATCATGATGTCTGCGTCATCGACTCCTTTCGCTTTTAAATACGCTTCCAGAATCTTATTGGTGGTTCGAGGGTAGACGTAGTCCGTGCCCGCCAATACCCACCGCTTAACTCCAATGTCGTTCATGAGGTAATCAACTGCGGGAATCGCCTGCTGATTGGGTGCAGCCCCCGTGTAAAAAACGTTCCTGGACGACTCTTCTCCCTCGTATTGCACGGGATAAAACAGTAGTCCATTCAGTTCCTCAAAAACCGGGAGTACAGACTTACGGGAGACCGAGGTCCAACAACCGAACACCACATCGACCTGTTGTTTCTCGAGCAGTTCGCGAGCCTTTTCCGCAAACAATGGCCAATTCGATGCTGGATCCACGACCACGGCTTCAAGCTGCTTACCCAATAATCCACCGGCCGCGTTCTGCCTTTCGATCATCATCAAGACCGTGTCTTTCAACGTAGTTTCGCTAATAGCCATGGTCCCCGATAAAGAATGCAATACACCCACTTTGATGGTGTCCGCCGACCACAGGGACGGGCTGAGTAATAATGCGGCGACCAGCACCACACGACGAGTTATAGATTTCATGATTTGATTCCTCCCTTAAATCTGTATCTGAAAACCGAGCGAGAAGCCATCCACGTCAGCGCCTGGCATCCCCGTGAGGTTCGCATCGCCGTTGGTGAAATTCGCATTCACGCGAAGGTTATGAGCATTAATTATGTAGTTGACTCCAATTTCCGTGAGGTCGCTATCCGATGCTCCATCGAAATCTGGTTCGTTGGACGTGCGTCGGATATAGGGCTGCAATTTCCCGACGCCTGCCTCGTTCGGGAACAAGTACGCAGCCGTAAAAAAGTACGAAGTGCCATCAAATAGGCAGAAACAATCGGGAGAAGTCATGGCTGTCGCCGTCATATCGTTGTCGAACGATTTGTACTCACCTTCAACCGTGACTACGCCACCCCCTGAAAGTACTTTTTCGAATAATCCATCGACGATGAACGCACTAAAGTCACTTGGCTCCGCGGCAGTCCCCGATCCATCGCTCTGAGACTGAAACGACATTCCTATCGTGAAAATGTCTCCGCCACCACCATAATAGGTGCTGCTGGTGTAGTAGCCTGGATTCTTTTCCATGTTGAGGAAGTTGTATGCCACACGCCCGGCAAACAGAAGGCTGTCTCGTCCGCTAAGTCCATCAAAAAGTCCTGCAGCGTACTGGAGTTTCCCTTGAGCTCCCCAAACCGTCACTCCGTCG
>JAKUTI010000235.1 GCA_022448765.1 Pseudomonadales bacterium | reverse complement strand
GTATACGCTCACTTTCGCTCAATCGTAGACGGCGGCGGATAGGTTTCTTGCATGTTCCGACGCATTCGGGTTGGTTTTTAGGAGAGTCCGAGGCTCTTGTACACAGCGTTGGCCATGCGGAAAGGTCTCATGTCGGGTTCCGGGTGCATCTGGTTCATCACACGGCAGAACGCCAGTTTCTGGCTGCGGTCGACGACGACCATCGAGCCTCCCGCGCCACCCCAAAAGCCGACACACTCGCTAGGCGACATCATCCGCGTCGCGTCGCTGGGGATGCCGTACCCCAAACCGTATCGTGTTGGGAACCCGTACAGTTGATCCTGGCCCGCACTCCTCTCGCTGAAGGCCTCCTTCACGGTCTTATCGTCGAGAAGCCGCACTCCATGAGCTTCGCCGCCACAGGCTACTATCGATTGGATCTTGGCCACGGATCGCGCATTACCATGCCCGTTAGCCGCCGGAATCTCCGCTTCTCGCCACCCGACCGTGTTGACGAAATCCCGCGACCAGCGATGACTGCTGAACACCCTCTCCTGGAAGATCTCGTGTGGTAGTTTCGGAGCGTCGGCCGGTGGTGTCGCCGAAACGACAACGTCATCGATGTCGGCAGGGCGATCGGAATAGAGGTCCGAAGTCCGAGCCTGGGCTTCAGGCGGTGTGCCGATGTGGAAGTCGGCTCCGACGGGACCGGCCACCTCTTCACGGAAGAAGGTGCCAATCGACTTCCCCGTGACTCTCCGAACCACTTCTCCCAGAATGTAACCCTGGGTCAGAGGGTGATAGCCGACTTTGGTTCCTGGTTCCCACCACGGTTTTTGAGCAGCGAGTAAGGTGGTTACGGCGTCCCAATCGAGGAGGACCTCGGGGGCAACGGGATGATCGAATCCAGGTAGCCCCGCCGTGTAGCTCATGACGTTGGCGACGGTCACGCCTTCTTTCCCGTTGGCAGCGAACTCTGGCCAGTACTTCGCGACAGGAGCGTCGACGTCGACTTCACCCCGATAGTAAAGCATCAGGATGACCAGGGCCGTCATGGTCTTGGTCGTCGAGTAGACGTTGACGATCGTATCCTCTTCCCACGGCACCGAACGACCGAAATCCTTGTGTCCAGCCCAAACGTCGACCACCGGCTCCCCCTCGATGAACGCCGCGAAGGATGCCCCGACGTCACCGTGGTCGGTGAAGTTCTCGGTGAAGGCTTCGATCACAAGGTCGAATTTCGAATCCCACCTGCCATTGATCTCGAGAACAGAGCTCACTTTATCTCCTGGAGCCCCGAGCAGCTCACCGGGTCTGAGCAGCGCTTGGCTGCCGACGCCGAGCATGGCGAGATACTGGAGGAAAGAGCGGCGATTCAGGCCAGGGTGCGCCGCGCAACTCACTTGAAGTCACCCGGCGCCGGAATTACGACGTTGTTAATTCCGGCCTCCTGGTAGGCCTCTTTCTTGATGCGGTTGGCCTCGACAAAGTCCGGACCGTCTTTGCTCTGCCAGCCGTCAGCCTGGCCGAACCCGAGTAGTACCGCCAGACGCTTGGGGTTGTCCGCCAGAATCTCTGGCGTCACGGTATGGCGATAGTCCTCCTGGACCTGCAGATAGCTCCGGTTGAAGTAGTAGCTCATCACCAGGCGCAGACCCTCGTTCTTTCGCGGATAGGCGCCATGCCACAGGTTGCCATGCCAGATCAGCAGAGAACCCGCCGGAGCTTCGATCGGGATAGCATCGGCGACGCCTTCACCGGGGCCAGGATGACGTGCTTTCTGGTGACTGCCTGGAACAAAGGCAATGGCGCCATTGTCTTCGGTGTAGTCAGTCAACACCCAGGCACTGTTACCGGTATGCGTCTCGTGTCCGATAGAGATCGGATGCTTGAGCGTGTTGTCTGCATGCAGACCTAGCGTCTCGCCGTAGCCGATTTCATCGCGCCATTTGACGAACGCAACCGCGTTCGACAAACGACAGTCCATACCCAGCATGTATGTTTGCAGGGCCAACAGGTACGGGTTGGTGGCTCCTTCCTGAAAGACCTTGTCTTCAAGCAACAGATAGTAAAGGAGATACTGGTGACTAAAGTTGGGCTGGCTATTGGGTAGCTGCCCGTGTTCACCACTTTCAACATCATGCTTGACGCCCGTACGCCGCTCGGCAACCTCGAGCAGACGTTCACGCAGGCGGTCGGTAAATTCGACCGGAGCAGCCTTGCCCGGCGGCAGGATGGTAAACCCGAAGGTATCGAGTTCGGCGACATTCTGTTCCAACCCGAGCTCGCGGATTCTCTTGTATAGCGGACCAATGACCGGTGTTGCTCGCCAATCAGCGATTTCCATGGCGTTCCTGCCTGACATTGAATTTAAGTTGACGTTAGTCGCAGTCCCCAGAACATTCAACAATTAACATTTGCACTCACGTTGATAGCCGTGCTGTCGCGAAAGAGGCTGCAAGAAGCCTGTCACTCCTAACTCAGCTTGCCTTCAACTAACCGATGTGATGCTCTAGCTGGTCCCTTGGAGGAGTACAACATGGATCGAATGAAAACTTTATGGCGCGTAGCTGCGGCAACTACCGTCCTCGTCCTGGTACCTGTGTTTGCCGATCACCACGAAAGTGCGGCGGCAGAGACCGAAACCCCCGTGTCGTTCAACGTCCAAGCTCAGCTGTGTACGTTGCATCCGGGCAAGACAATGGCGCAATACGACAAGATGGTGCAGGGTTATTTCAAATGGGCTAAAAAACACGACGTTGAAGTCCTATTTGTCCGCCAGACACCGCTTTTCACTCACTCAAATGCGACGACTGAACCCGAACACGAGTTTGCTGAATTCCTTATCTCAAACTACGAAACCTCGGGAGAGGCTTGGGATAAGTGGTTGTCAACTGAGGACGGTCAGGAACTGAATGCAACTTGGCAGGAACTTGCGTCCTGCCACGTGAAGATGGGTGCCCTCTACATGCAATGGGCTGACCAAGCTGCATTGGATGCTGACGATAATCGAATCGTCACTTGGGATTGGTGCACACGTAAAGAAGGTGTCTCCAGCGACCAACTCAAAGCCAAGCACGACTCAATCGTTGCTGCGTATCCAGAAGGTCTAGCCAACATCGCCTGGGCTGTATTTGTTCCTCAGATCGGTGGTGCTAATGCTCCCGGAGATTTCGCAAATATCGTTGCGTATCCTGATGTGAAGGGCCTTATGGCAAGGCAAAAGTGGTTGAACGAAGACGAGGGCTGGCGTGCGATGCGGGACTACTACACGTCATACGCAAATTGCACGGGACCCTCAGCCTCCGTAGAGGAAGTACTGAATCGACCGGGTCAATAGCGGCTGACTTTCGACGACCTAAGTTTGTGCTCACCAGATCGTTCAGTACTGTGGGCTGGACCAAATAGGTATTCGGATTTGGGTGGTGTTTAAATTGCACCACCCGAATCTCCCGGCCTATTTCTTGCCGTATACGCGTCATCGGACGGTATCTAAATCCTTGAATTCATTGAAATGCATACCGTCCGATACCGCGCAATACCAAAAAATGTGGCGAAAATGTGGCAAGCGATTCCACTGAAATTCTCACACTAACGAAACTGCTCTGGTCTCCGCGGGCTGGCGCTAGGCAGGTCGCGTGGCGTTAATAATCCGTGGCGCAGTCTCTAGGAAGGACCCGTGCCAGGCTACGAATTGGAGACCACCTTCGTGCCGGCTATGAGGTCGTGAACACATCGCCGATCACTACGAAAGATAAATAAGACGTCGATCAGTCCCAAGAGCTGTCCAATGATCGGAATGGCCATCACAAGCAACACGAGAACGTACCGGAGCCCCAATAATTTCACCGCCGTTGCGGCACCGTTTGACGCGGCATCCACAATGCGGATGCCGAGCATCCATTTGCCCAGGGTCTGTCCCCTGGTCACCAG
>JAKUTI010000234.1 GCA_022448765.1 Pseudomonadales bacterium | reverse complement strand
ACTTCCACGGTATTTGCACCAGCCTCCTTGTATATAGCGAGTCCGACACCTTCAATAGAATTCACGCGCACCAGATGATCGATTTCGCGATCGACCAGTGCCACGGTCCCGACATCGGACACGCGCACCGCCTGGCGCGTTCCATCAGCACGTGAGATGTACGCAACAATGACGCGACGAACATCGTCCGGGGTTCTAAATCGTGAAACACTTCGAACGAGCAAGACCTCGGCGCCTTCTTCCAACGTGCCCGCCGAAATGTCCACGTTCTCATCGATCAGCCGAGCCTCGATAGCTGCCAGGGTGATGCCATAAGCTTCCATACGGTATCGGTCTAGCTGGACTCGCACTTCCTGTTCACGCCCGCCCGTAATTCGAACCTCTGCGACGCCCGGGAGTTGTTCGAGCCCTGGTGCTACTTGCCGCCGGGCCAAGCGTCGTAGTTCTGCAAGGTCGGGCTGGCCACTAGGAGCACTCAAACCAAACATAAGGACCGGCGCTTGCCGCGGATCAAACCGCCGCACCAACACCTCGTCAACGGCGGGATCCGATGCCATCGGACCCACCGCTTTTTGTATATCCACCACGCCCAAGTCGAGATTCGTGTCCCAATCAAAAACGACGGTTGCCACCAACTTACCCGTCCGGCCGACTTGGGAAATCTCTCGAATGCCGCGAACCGTAAACAAGCGTTGCTCGAGTTGCTCTCCGTAGATACGTTCCATCTCGGTCGGAGGACGATCACCGCTACGAATGGAAATCGCCACGGTCGGACTCTGTAAGTCAGGAAGCAAATCGACCGGCAGTTGTTGATACGCGAGCCAACCGACGAGAGCCATCGCAAACGCCATTACCGTGACTGCAACAGGCCGTTGCGTCGCCAGCCGTGCCGCGGATTCGGCTGAATTCAAGAGCCTGTTACTCGGACACGCGCCTCGTCGGTAAGGGTTTCAAGACCGCGGATAACCACACGCTCGCCCGGGGAAACGCCGTCAACCACCTCAATCCAATCATCGTTACCGAGGCCTAACGAAACTTCTTGACGTCGCGCGCGTTGACCGTCAATGACAAAAACCACGTCACGGCCCGCTCGTTCCGTCACGGCATCGCGGGGAACGACCGCCACGTCTTGGTGACGATCGGTCACAATAGTTGCCTGAATGAACATGCCGGGTCGAAGTAATTCGTCCTCGTTATCCACCTCGACTTCCGCGCGGAAGGAGTGAGTCGTTGCGTCCATCGCAGGCGACAACCGCAACACGCTGCCAGTAATAATGGTGTTTTCGAACGCGTAATGCTCGATACGAACAGCCTGTCCCGGTCGGACTCGCGCAAGCTCCGGACCGACGAGATCGATATCCGCGATGAGGTGATCAATTGGCGCGATTCGGGCGACCTCGAATCCTTGGTTCACTTTCTGACCATCAGCGACCGGTTGGTTGTTGGCGTCCCTCGCCAACTGCAAAACAACTCCGGCAATAGGCGTTGTCATCCGCGTCTTTTCCAACGTGCGTTTACTGGTTTCGAAATTGTGCAGTGCATCTTCGTATGTTGCGCGGGCACGGAACAAATCTTCCTCAGCAATCAACCGCCGCTCGAAGAGCTGCTGACGACGGTTCAATTCCTCTTCAGACGCTTCGAGATGCCGCTGGGTCGCTTCAAGACGAGCAGCCAATCGGGCATCTTCACCAGTGATCTCGGCGACCAATCCGTTCTTTTCGACATGGGTACCTTCGGCGATTCGCTCGCCAGATTCGAGTCGAACCAGACGCAGAAAACCAGGTGTTTCTACCGTGAGCACAACGCTCTCCCGAGGCCGGAGCGTACCGGTCGTGACGATGGTGTCTTCAACGGCATCGGTCATAACATCGCTCACCTCAACCGGAATGCGAAACTCGACAGGAGGAGGGCTCGAAGTCTCTCCGCAAGCGCCTACCAATAGCATCAGCAAACCGACGGTCACAGATTTGACGACAAACTTCATCGGTCCATCCTTGCGCTCAAGCGGGGGTTGGCCGACTCTATCCCATTCACAGGCATCCAGCGAATGGCGTCGACGATCACGGATTCGCCTTCGGTCGCATCACTGATACTTAAACGCACCTGGCCAGCAGCAAGATCAAACGTTCCTAGGTCGTTCCAGCCTCGTTCAGCGGCTGACGCATCGAATTCGACTGGCCGTGCCCGGTTTCCAGTCAACAGCGTTACATCGTATTGGCCCAATTCCGATCCGGAGTTCCCTGTCAGTCTAGCCATCCGCTCACGTTTAGCATTTTCTTTGCCTCGCTTACGCGTCTTTCCGCCAACGAAAGGCGAGTGGTAGGCGAGCTCCCACATCCCCCCTCGCGGTAACGTTGCGGTGAAGATCGCGCGCCGATTACCACTACCCGCGGCAATTCTGGCATAGGTCCGCCGGTACTTGCCCCAGCTCCGTGGCTCGTTACTGTCACGCGTCCACATACCAAATCCTCTACCTGCGCCGAAAAGATCGGGTAAAACCGGAAGTCCCTGATCCATTTCCAAGGCCGTCGAGCTCGGACCCATCGAAAGCATGACGCTCGTGGCACCGTCTTCATCGGACGCCACTTGAAACTGAAAGTTGCTCAGTTGGTCTCCGTCGTCGTACTCGGTTGCAAAGCCCGGATCTAGATCATCCACGATAATCGATTCCTCAAAGGGATCAGTCGCCCACTCGCTAGGCCTTACGCCGAGAAAAGGAGCCGCAAAGGATCGCTGTTCAAAATCGATGTCTGGGATATCCAAGCGCAACGCTTTTCGATTCAACGCCAAATAGGGCTCGAGCCATATTTCAAGAGGCGGGTCACGACTTAGCAGACCCACTTCCACCGATTGGTGACCGGCAAGCCGGAAAGGTTCGGTCTCATTCCACGTAGGGGTCCAATCCCGAGACCATCTTTTCCTGTTACCGCTCATGTAACGGATGTAGAACAAGCCAGGCGCGGATTCGTCGTTACGAACGTGAAATCGCGTTTGGTACTGAGCATTAGCGTTGTCGTTTTCGGCAAGTCGCTCCGCGACCACCTTCGAGACAAGAAATCCCGGCAAGGCCGCCTCATTCAACCAATCGCCAATGAGGGGTTCAATATCGGCGCCGACGTCCTTCGATGCTTGCACGAACTGATCCGCGTTAAAGTAACCGCCACGGTATCGGTCGACCAACACTGCCAACAATTTAGCGATCCGTTGACGACCCAATCCGTCATACAGTACGTCGGCGACCGCGCCGCCCTTTAACGCCATCACGTTCAGAACCTGTGCTGGATCATCGGAGGGGTCGAGCTCGGCCAGGGATGACGCAAGAGCTCGATCCCACACGGCCGGACGTTGCAAGGTATTCGCGATGATCGAATCGATAATTTCACCGCTATCCCCTTGAATCATGTCCGACATTGTTCCCATCATGGTGACGCCTATCTGGCTGTCGAATTCGTGCGCCGAAAAATAGCCTCGTTTACCGGTAATAAGCCGGTTGAATAGCTCATCAAGAACGTAGTTGAGCGCGATCGCACCCTGGCCCGTTGCGCTCGTTTGGTGGGCAACAAAATTACGTGATGCACCCAGAAAAATGTTCCCACCGGTGAAATCGTTATCGAAAAAGCGCTCGATCACCTCACGTTTAAAACCCGCAATGCCGCCCTCGGCATCTTCCAATTCTCGAAGTTCTTCAGGATCATCAAAAAATCGTGCGAATTGTGCAGTCGGAAAACTCGTCTCCTTAATCAAGACCATCCCTGGCAATGCCTGGACCGAATCCAATCGCCAACCGCCACCAAACCCGCGTAACTGGAGGGGCGTTTCCACCAACGAAAACCCATCGTAGGGATAGGGCAAACCGTGGCGGGCTGACTCAATTAGTAGCTCTTCAATTCGTTCGCGTATCGACTCTTGGGCATCGGCAAACAGGGCGAGATTATCGAGGTGCTTCGGACTTAAGAGGAT
>JAKUTI010000233.1 GCA_022448765.1 Pseudomonadales bacterium | reverse complement strand
GGGTACGTTGAGTGGAATTACGCCGCTTGTCGCGCAACGATTTGGTGCAGGTGGTGGCGCAGCATCCTGCTATCTAGCACGCCAGGGTGTCTGGATAGGGATGGCGGTCAGTTTTGTCGCGATGATCCTGATCGCAAACGGGCACCGAGTGATTGGGTTGATTGCGGCAGGAAATTCAGTCGATGCGACGGCCGTATCGGTTGGTTATCTGCAAAACGTCATGTGGGGGTTGCCAGGATTTGCCCTCTACTCCGTATTACGTTCAGCAAGTGAAGGTTTAGGCCGCACCAAGCCCGCAATGGTGGTAGCAGCGGTCAGCGTTGTTCTCAATGGGGTACTGAACTACGCGTTCGTATTCGGGCGCCTAGGCGCGCCAGAAATGGGTGGTGTCGGTTGTGGTGTCGCTACAGCAATTGTGAATTGGAGTGCGGCAGCTACGATGATTGTTGTTGTTCGCTGGCAAAAATTCTTGCCCGCCGACTTCTTTAAACGAAGATTGACGGTCGATCGTAAACAGGTGGGGGAGATTGCGAAGGTGGGTTTTCCGATCGGTTTAGCCACTTTTGTTGAGTGGGGCGTTTTTTCCCTCGTTGCAATTTGCTTAAGTCGATTCGGCGAGGCCGTCGTTGCCGCGCATTCCATTGCGACCAATATTAACGGTCTTACCTTTATGATTCCTCACGCGCTCGGGATGGCGGCGTCGATTAGGGTAGGGCATCAGGTTGGACGGCGCGATTACGATGGCGCTAAAACAACGGGCGATACGGTCCTAATCGTCACGTTTGCGTTTGCGGCTTTGATGGCGATCTTGTTGTTGAGCGTTAGGGAACCGTTATCCGCTCTCTACACGCGTGATCTCGATGTCCAGGCAGTGGCTGCTCGTATCTTCGTTTTTGTCGCCGTTTATCAGTTTATTGACAACACGCAAGTTACCGCTCTGGGGACGCTGCGCGGATACAAAGACACCCGCGTGCCGTTAGCGTTTATTTTGGTTGCTTATTGGCTTTTGGCAATACCGGTGGCGCTAACCCTTGGATTTGGTTGGTGGACGGGAAACCCGATGGGCGTTGATGGTTTTTGGGTTGGATTAGGGACCGGACTATTGTTTGTCACGGTTACCCTTAACCTACGTCGAACTCGCCTTGCTGGGGACGTTGGTCGGATCGAGCTTCTGGCTGATCGGTCGGAGGCGATTCGTCCATGACGTTGTTGCTGGTCGCGGGAGACGGTTCTTCATGATCAGGGTGCGATGGCCGTTTTGCGAAGAAAAAACATGCCGATCCGACAACCGAACTAACCGCGAATAACGTAAACGCGATTTTGAAATCACCAAAAACGTCGGCGAGCACACCTGCGATTATTGCGCCGCTCGACATGCCGATCATAATGATGAGCGATGAAATTCCCATGATCGTGCCGAACGATGATGCACCGAAATAGTCAGCACGGAGCGCCACCATTAAGGGTCCTCGGGTTCCCCATCCAAGGCCATGGAAAAGCGCGAACCCAACGACCATCAATGGATTCTCGGCGTACGCCACCAAGGCTAGGCCGGTCGCATGCCCCAACATGCAGACGCAACAAAGTAGCCGTTTGTCGAAACGGTCGCCGAGGTAACCGCCCAGCAGTTGACCAACCATTTGACATCCAGTCATCAATGCGACAACGAAGCCGGCTTGGCGGAACGAATAATCGAGATTGATCGTAAGATGGGTGAACAAGTGCACCATCACTGCTGAGACGGTAAGCAACGCCAACGCATGACCGATTGACGTCAACCAAAATGCACGCGTTCGGATGGCTTGAGCGGCCGAGAAATCGATGGCACGAATCGACGTACCCGCGTCGCTCGCCTTGGTTGAAGGCGGCAGCGCGCCGTCGGGAGTTTGCCCATAAGATTCGGGTCGGTGGCGGACGATTTGAGCGAGCGGTAGACCAATACAAATGACGATGATGCCGCTCGCAAATGCCGTGGTTCGCCATCCGAATCCTTCGAGTGCGAAGACGACGATGGGCACACAGAGCCCGCCGAGCGAGTATCCCGTTTGTGACAACGCGACGGCTTTCGCCCGATGTCTATCGAACCAGTTGACGATGGCAACCATAAGGGTGGCGAACCCCCCAAGGCTTGAGCCAACGGCAATCAACGCGAAGGTTAGGTAGAAAGCTAAGACGGACTGAACCTGACTAAAGAGCATGAAGCCGATGCCAAACATCAACGTTCCGCTGTGGAGCACCACCCTGGGTCCGAATCGGTCACAAAGCCAGCCTTGGAAGGGCCCGAGCACGCCGCTTTCGACCCGAGTCAGAGCGAAGGCGCCCGCGATCAGGGTTTTGCTCCAACCAAAATCTTCTTGCAAGAGGACGGCATAAGCACCGTACGATTGCATCCACAGCGAACCGGCGAGAAGCTGGATACCGCTGGTACCTAAAACGATCCACCAGCCGTAAAAAACGGTACCGCGGGGCCGTACAACGCTGTCAAATTTGCGTCGTAGATTGTGCACTAGAAGCTGCCTTCGCTCGTCGGGGATGCGGTTGGTCGCTGGGGTACAGCGGCGTTGTGTCGGAGCATAACATACCGTGATTCGGCTTCTTCGAGCCCGGTGAAGGCCTTGCCCCGGACTTAGCTTGGTTCGTGTATCTGTACCGTGGGGATAACGCCTTCGTTTAAGGCGCCGGATCGGAAACCGCCAAGATCAAGAGAAACGAAGCGATAGCCACAAGTGCGTACCCGTTCGTCGATGATCTCAGCGACGTCGATAGCGTGTGGCATTTCCTGCGCAACGATCTCGATGCGAGCCACCTCCTCGTGGTGGCGAACGCGATACTGAGTGAAACCGAGGTCAGCAAGGACGTCTTCGGCCGCCTCAACCTGTGCCAATCGTTCCTGCGTGATATGCGAACCGTAGGGGAAGCGGCTCGAAAGACATGCCGCCTGAGGCTTTTGGGCGTTTTCGAGCCCAAGGTATCCGGCGAGCGCTCGGATGTCATGCTTACAGAAATTGGTTTCGACAAGAGGGGAGCGGATACTAAAATCACTGGCCGCCTGCAGGCCGGGACGATGGTCGCCTAGATCGTCTGTGTTCGTGCCGTTAAGGATGTAGTCGTAGTGTTCGGTTTCTGCGATTTCTTGAAGCGCGGTATAGAGCGAAGTTTTGCAGTAGAAACATCGATTGGTTGGATTGGCACGGTACTCGTTATTGCTCAGTTCGTCCGTGGTGATAACTCGGTGATTAAGCTTCCAACGATCAGCAAGGTGCTGCGTGAGCGATAAGTCGCTGCGCTTGAGACTTGCAGAGCCCGACGTTGCAATAAGGGCGTTTACACCAAGTTCCGTGGCTGCAACATGAGCCACCAATGAACTATCAATGCCTCCGGAAAATGCAACCACCACGCGGCCCATGGACCTTATATTTTCCCGCAACGCGCGGTGTTTATCCGCTAGTTCTTCACCTAGTAATTTGGTTTCGTTGTTACTCATAAACGATTGATATTATTAGCAATATATCCAGCGCCAAAACCATTATCGATGTTGACAACGGAGACCCCTGGAGCACAGCTTGTGAGCATGCCCAAGAGTGCTGCAATGCCACCGAACGCCGCACCGTAGCCGACGCTCGTCGGAACCGCAATGATGGGTTTATCGACGAGTCCTCCAACCACACTGGGGAGGGCACCCTCCATTCCGGCGATGACAACGATGACACGGGCGTCGCGTAATTCCTCAACCCGATTTAATAATCGATGAATCCCGGCCACGCCAACATCGGTAATGCGCTGAACCTCATTGCCATAAAACTCTGCCGTCGCACTAGCTTCTTCGGCAACCGCGAGGTCGCTGGTGCCGGCCGTGACCACCGCAATGGAGGTCTCGGGGGTTACCGGTTTGTTTTGGACGAGGCTCGCTACGCGTGCTACTTCATTATATGAAGCCGTAGGTGTCAACTTGGCTAACGCGTCGTAAGCCTCCGGATATACGCGG
>JAKUTI010000232.1 GCA_022448765.1 Pseudomonadales bacterium | reverse complement strand
CGCGTGAATTGGCGGAGGATTGCAGTGATCCGGACACCTTCAATTTATTGGCCGGATTTGGTAATCCGTACCAAGACTTCCGGCTACCGTTTCCCCGCGCTGTGAATGCGTGATAACGCCCTGCCAACGCAGGTTAGGAAGCAGCGATCTATTCCAAAGTCCGATACGGAGAACCCATTCAGGGTAGCAAACCACTAAGCCAAAACGAGATGAGTGAGTTTTTGGCAGAGCCCCGCAACTGCATGCTTGGAACCACCAACAAAGACGGCTCAGCCCAATTGACGCCGGTAGGCTTTCTATGGGATGGAACAGCCTTCTACATTATCGCGGACAAACGACGACATTGGGTCAAGAGGAACCTCAATCGCGATCCTCGACTGAGCCTAGCCGTTGACCAAGGGGACGATTACCGTGCCGTCGTGGCCACCGGTAAGGCAGAGATTCGAGATCACGACATCTGGGATATAACCGAGAAAATCTTGGTCAAGTACTTTGGCCCAGACACGGGTATGACTTACACGGAACGGCTAAAGCTGCAGCGTCATGAGCACCAAGTCCTCGTTGTCCTCAACCCAGATCGAATTTCTTCATGGGGACGCGATGACGCAACGTGACACATGAATTACGGACTGTTACACGGGCGGGTAGAGAACATAGTATCTGCAAGACGAGCAGCCATCAGCATATCGGGACAAACCCCTGCTGATTTCTCAATTAACCGTACAAAGAACTACTACCGAACCCACGTTCGCCGGTAAGGTCGCTAATCGTCTTCGCATATTTCGCCGCGCGCTCGCTCCGTGCAATAGCGTCCTTTTGGCTCTTCCACCCATAGGCTTCGCCTTGCTGCAGCAGCCAACCGAAGCGCGGCTCGTTACGCTCTAGCATCGCGTCAGGCACCGCGCCAAACAAGCCTTCTTGTGTCCGAACTGAAGGTCGGGCCATGTACACGGGGATACTCACCCGGAGTCCTGGCTTGGTCCGGTTAAAAGCACCGTGCCAGGTATTTCCGTGCCAGACGAGCAAAGAGCCGGCAGGGGCTTCTACGGCTACCGCCTTGCTATTGAGGTCGGGGTCCGCCTCATTGGCCTCGGGACTTCGACACCATTTGTGGCTACCCGGCACGAAAGCCGTCGAGCCGCTGTCCTTATTAAATTCCGTCAAGACGTACGTGAGATTGCAGACCATCGAATGCGGGGGCAGTGGAGACGGCATCGGCGTGTCACTGTGCAACGTAAAACTCGACTTATTCGGTCCCTTCATGAAACAGCCCATGCTCGAAAGCACAACGCTGTAGCCACACAAGTAACTCGCTAGCGTTAACAGAATCGGGTTCATCAACGCTTCTTCGAAAACCGGATCTTCGAAAATCAGCGATTGCATCAGATCCCCTATGGGCGAATCGTGATTTTCCCCCAGCAGTGCCGCAAAACGACCTTTGTAATTCTCGTGGGTCTTACCAGTCTCTAGGTCGGGTCGTTCGCCGTTTCGTCGTTCGGCAACATCAAGACACGCTTGCAAAAGACGCTCGTCTAAATTGCCTGGGCATGCAAGTTTCGGAGGAATCACGGTGTAGCCTTGCGAATCTAACTCCGCGATATATGTTTCTAGTCCGTGGGCACGGATTTCACGCCATATCCGCTCCAGCGGCGAGAGCGGTTTTTCATCTTCTACGTGCATTGCTTGCGCCATCGTGATCTCCTAACAAAGGTATTTGGGGTACATGCCCACACTGGTTTGCTTGCGGGAAGAATAAACCATCTTCTCTATTCGTTATTTGATGACCTCATCAATTTGGCATCAAGTCCTCAAGTTTCAACGAATCGATATCAATTTCACCCGTTGGTAAGTGAAGCAGTTCAAGAGGATGGCCTTCCGGGTCGTTGACCATAGCCACGGTTAAGGTCGGTAGCTCGAGCGGCCCCATCGTCAGCGTGCCCCCGGCCGCCAATGCCCCGTCTACCAATGTTTTGACATCGTTGGTATCAATCACCAACGGCCCGTACGAAGTGCCGGTGGTTACGGGCACATCACCATGACGCACCAGGACAAGGCTTAGTTCGGACCCGGGAAGGCGAAGCACATGCTCCGTCACATCGCCCAAGGTGATGGTGTTTTCGAGTTCAAACCCGAATGCTTTTTTGTAGAACGCAGTCACCCCTTCAATGTCCGAGACCACGAACTTCATTGCCCTTATTGCGATGGTCAAACCTTCCGGCATAGCGATACTCCCCCAACGAATCCAGGACTCCACCACGGCCAAAAACATCGGCCGCTCGCAAAGAGAATTGCACGAAAACACCTCACGTGCCATAGCGTCCGCGAAGGATAGCAAACGGGAGACAACGTTCTATTCGCCACTTGAGTATTCCTCTGGTGACGCGAAATAGCGCTGCAGTTCCAGCATCCTCGCACGAGCGATCGTTTACATTTTCGCGAAATGACGTTGAAAAAGATCACCCTTTCAGGGACGCATGGACCGCCGCGATCAAATTGACCGTGCGTGTATCCTCCAGTTGCATCTTGTTCATCACGTAGCCAAACCCAATGCCAGCCTTCGGGTCAGCAAAGCCGACCGAGCCACCGGCACCACCGTGTCCAAACACACCGTCCTGAATCATGTTTGAGTTCTTCCGGTAAAGAGAGAAGCCGAGTCCAAAGCGCGTAGGAACACCCGTGACCTGATCGCGATCGAAGACCTGCTCGGTGGACGCCCGCGTCATGGTCTCGTCGTTGAACAACCGCACGCCGTCAACGCCCTCGCCAATCAGCGAAGCGTACATGCGGGCCAACGATCGCGCGTCGGTGATGCCATTCGCTGCAGGGAACTCCGCGGCGCGAAACCCCCGAGTGTTAATATCAAGCGGCGTTGTGGTCTGTTCCTGCGTCAAGTAGGAGTCCGGATCAACGACGGCCTTCATGAGCTCCCTCGCCTTCTCTGTCTTCGGCTCAACTGCCGATGGGTTTTCAAAATCCAGCATGATCATCGGGCTCATCCGACTCTCCTTGTCCTCAGGAAGACCGATCCAGAAGTCGAGGCCAAGCGGGCCAGCCACTTCATCGGCGAAGAATGTCCCAAGACTTTTGCCACTGACGCGTCGGACCACCTCACCCACGAGCCAACCGTAGGTCATGGCGTGGTAACCGTGCGCGGTCCTTCCATCCCACTTCGGACGCTGTGCTGCGAGCGCATTAACAGGCGGCTCCCACGCCAAGAAATCCTCCATCGCTAGCGGTTTATCTAGGACCGGGAGTCCGACCTGGTGCGTTAGCAGCCAACGCACCGGAATACCTTGCTTGCCCGCAGCGGCGAACTCCGGCCAGTACTCGGCCACTGGCGCATCGAGATCGAGCTCGCCGCGCTGGGCCAGTATGTGAGCACAGACCGCGGTCGCCCCTTTCGTGCTCGAGAACACCAGCACGATGGAATCTCTCGCCCACAGCCGGCCGCTCCCCTCGTCGGCCACTCCACCCCAGAGGTCAACCACCTTCTTGCCGCGGTGATACACACTGCAGGCAGCGCCAACCTCCCCGTGTTGCTCAAAGTTGGCTGCAAACGCGGCCTTAACCCGTTCAAAACCCGGCGCCACTTCCCCGAATATCTCTGTCACTCGAGGTCTATCGCTATTCGCTGCCAACGACGGGCCAGCGAGCGCGCCGCCAAGCGCTACCATAGAAACCCGCCCGAAATCGCGCCGGCTGAGATTTGTTAAACGTGTCCGTGTCATGAAAATCACCTTATACGTTAAGGGCAATAGCAACCGACTCTCCAACATCGAAAGCGGCTGAAGCTGCTATGCAAAGACTGGCAAGACTATACATTGGTCAAATTCGATTTTACCGACTAGTTTCGTCCGTCCTCTCGTCAACCCTCTCCCCTAACGGCTTGACTTCGTCCGCACAAAACATCAATGTGCGCGCGCTTGTCGAGCGCGACGCATCAGGTTATCTGCTGTCTGTCGACTTACGCTTCACTCCGTTTTCTTCTTCGTGCTTGAGAATGACGGCATT